>NZ_JACARK010000848.1:0-3935 GCF_013386655.1 Pseudomonas sp. K5002
CGAGGCCCTGGCGCGCAAACTGCCGGAGCCGCCGGACTTCAAGCTGCTGGCCGGGGCAGGGCACTTTGTGTTCATGGCGCCTTGCGACGAGAGCCAACTGGCCGCGATGCCCGCCATGTGCACCGATGCTGACGGGGTTGACCGTGAAAGCATCCACCGCGACCTGATTTCCGAGGCCGGGCGGTTCTTTAATCACACCCTCGGGCAATCCACCCGGGCGGGCTTGCAGACGGCTGATCAGTAAGCGCGGCGCTTGAGCAGCAACGTCAGGCCCAGGCCGGTGACCGAGAGCAGGGCGGCGCAGAAGAAGATCCACGAGTAGCCCAGGTTCAGCGCCACCGCACCCATCACCGGCCCGGCAATGGCCAGCGCCAGGTCAAAAAACACCGCATATGCACTCAACCCGGCGCCCCGGCTGCTGTTGGGCACCTGCTTGATCGCCTCCACGCCCAGCGCCGGGTACACCAGCGACAAACCAAAGCCGGTCAGCCCGGCGCCGATCAAGGCCACGCCGGTGGACGGTGCCAGCCACAGCAGCGTCAGGCCCAGGGTTTCGATGGTCATGCAGGCAATCGCCGCGGTGAAGCCGCCGAAGCGGTTGATGGCAGAGATAAACACCAGCCGTGACAGGATGAAACACACGCCAAATACCGTCAGGCACCAGGCTGCGCCCGTCCAGCCACGGCTCAAGTAGTAGAGGGTGATAAACGTGGTGAGGGTGCCGTAGCCAATCGATGCCAGACACAGGCTGGCGCCGAACGGCGCGATACGCCCGAATACCGCCCAGAAGGGCAGCCGCTCGCCGCGCACCACGGGCACCGAAGGTTTGTTGCGAATCAGCAACAGGCCCAGGGCGGAAAGTATCGTGAGGGCGATTCCGAGGCTGGTGTAGCCGTAGTCGGCAACCATCACCACCCCAAGTGGGGCACCAATGGCAATCGCACCGTAGGAGGCGATGCCGTTCCACGAGATCGATCGTGCCGTATGTTCGGCACCGACCGCGCCCATGCACCAACTGATGGTGCCGACGCCGATCAGGCCCTGCGCGACGCCGAGTAACAGCCGGCCGACAATCAATATGCCGAGGCTCAGCAACGGCAAGCTTTGCAGCAGCGTGGCGATGAACGTCAGCACCCCGCTCAGCAGAATCCCGCTCAGGCCCAGCACGATAGCGCGCTTGGTGCCGACGTTGTCCGACATGCGCCCCGCCATGGGGCGGCTGAGCAGCGTGGCCAGGTATTGCGAGCCGATGGTTATCCCGGCGACCACCGCGCTGAAACCCAGCTCACCGTGGACATAGCCGGGGATGACGGCAATCGGCAGGCCGATACAGATAAACGCGATAAACGTGTAGAAAACGATGGAGACGATCTGCAGGGTGATCGACAAGGAGCTGGGGGTGGCGGGCTGTGTGGCAGGCATGGGGACTCGTTCGCGGGCGGGCGGTGAGGGCATCATGGCAAGGGCTTGGGGTAAAAGGAAGCAGGCTAACTATATTTGATGATATTGCGGCCCGTGCCTATCCGGCTTTGGATCCATGGGGCCTCCCTGGCCCGGGACGACTAAAGCGGACGCGGTAAAGTGTGGGAGCTGTCGAGCTTTAGCGAGGCTGCGAAGGCGGCGGCATGGTCAATAAAGATGTTGCCTGGCACACCGCTATCGCGGCCTCGCTAAAGCTCGACGGCTCCCACAGAAAAGCAGAGCCATATCCCAAAAAAAAGCCCCATCACACTGGACGGGGCTTTCGCATTTCAAACTACCGGCGGCTCTTAGAAAACCACACCCTGACTACGCAGGTAATCGTCATAAGTCCCGCTGAAGTCGATCACCCCACTCGGGCTCAGCTCGATGATGCGGGTGGCCAGGGACGACACAAACTCCCGGTCATGGCTGACAAAGATCAGCGTACCCGGGTAGTTCTCCAACGCCAGGTTCAGCGCCTCGATGGACTCCATGTCCAAGTGGTTGGTCGGCTCGTCCATGATCAGCACGTTCGGCTTTTGCAGGATCAGCTTGCCGAACAGCATGCGACCTTGCTCGCCACCGGAAATCACCTTCACCGACTTCAGGATCTCGTCGTTGGAGAACAGCATGCGGCCCAGGGTACCGCGAACCACTTGCTCGCCTTCCTTGGTCCAGCGGCCCATCCAGTCGAACAGGTTGGACTCGTCTTCGAAGTCCGAAGCATGGTCCTGGGCGTAATAGCCCAGTTCAGCCGCGTCGGTCCACTTGACCGTACCGGCATCCGGGGTCAGTTCGTTGACCAGGGTACGCAGCAGGGTGGTCTTGCCGATACCGTTCGGGCCAATGATCGCCACGCGCTCGCCGGCTTCAACCTGGAAGCTGAAGTCCTTGAACAGCGTCTTGCCGTCAAAGCCCTTGGCCATGCGATCGACGATGACCGCCTGGCGGTGGAGCTTCTTGGTCTGGTCGAAGCGGATGAACGGGCTGACGCGGCTCGATGGCTTGACTTCGGCCAGCTGGATCTTGTCGATCGCCTTGGCACGGGAAGTGGCCTGCTTGGCTTTCGAGGCGTTGGCCGAGAAGCGGCTGACGAAGGATTGCAGCTCGGAGATCTGCGCTTTCTTCTTGGCGTTGTCCGACAGCAACTGCTCGCGGGACTGGGTCGCCACGGTCATGTATTCGTCGTAGTTGCCCGGGAACAGGCGCAGCTCGCCGTAGTCCAGGTCGGCCATGTGGGTGCAGACGCTGTTCAGGAAGTGACGGTCGTGAGAGATGATGATCATCAGGCTGTTACGCTGGGTCAGGATGTTTTCCAGCCAGCGGATGGTGTTGATGTCCAGGTGGTTGGTTGGCTCGTCGAGCAGCAACACTTCCGGATCGGAAAACAGCGCCTGGGCCAGCAATACACGCAGCTTCCAGCCTGGTGACACTTCACTCATCGGGCCGTTGTGCTGCTCGATGCCGATACCCAGGCCCAGCAGCAACTCACCGGCGCGGGATTCGGCGGTGTAGCCGTCCATCTCGGCGAAGTCGGTTTCCAGCTCGGCCACGGCCATGCCGTCGTCTTCGGTCATCTCCGGCAGCGAGTAGATGCGGTCGCGCTCGGCCTTGACCTTCCACAGCTCTTCGTGACCCATGATCACGGTGTCGAGTACGGTGAATTCTTCGTAGGCGAACTGGTCCTGGCGCAGTTTACCCAGGCGCACGTTCGGCTCCAGCATGACCTGGCCGCCCGACGGGTCGAGGTCGCCACCGAGGATTTTCATGAAAGTCGACTTGCCGCAACCGTTGGCACCGATCAGGCCATAACGGTTGCCTGCGCCGAACTTGACCGAAACGTTCTCAAATAGCGGCTTGGCGCCGAACTGCATGGTGATGTTAGCTGTGGAGATCAATTACTTTACCTATCAATAGCTTGGAGTGCGCTAATTTGAGCCGGGCCCATTTTGTGGCCCAGGCCAACGGGCATACGTCGGCAGCGACATCAAGGCTTGGGGCCCAGTCGCTGAGCAGAAAAATGGGTGCATGTTGGAATTTGGCGCGCATTGTCGCATATGTCAGGCGGGAGTTGTATGGCGCTGCACGGATGGATTCGCCCGAGTCTCCGGCATTGCCACCCACACCAGCCCCAATGCGACGGCCGCCACGCCGGCCAGGGTCAGGAACGCGGCGTTGTAACCCGCCCACTGCACGACAAAACCTGCCAGGCTGCTGCTCAAGGCCGCGCCGAGGCCGAATGCCGTGGACAGCGCGCCCAGGCTGACATTGAAGCGTCCGGTGCCCTGGGTGAGGTCTTTGACTATCACCGGAAACAGCGCGCCGAACACCCCGGCGCCGACCCCGTCAAGCATCTGCACTGCCACCAGCCAATAAGGATCACTGGACAGCGTATACAACACGCCCCGCAGCGGCAGGATCATGAAACCGGCGAGCAGCAACGGCTTGCGCCCCCACACGTCGGCCTTCACGCC
>NZ_JACARK010000849.1:0-1599 GCF_013386655.1 Pseudomonas sp. K5002
GGCCGTCCGCCTGGGCAACCACCACGGTGGAGGCTGTGGTGGCGACGCACACCGCCGCCACCTGCGGGTGCCCGGCCTGGGCCATCAACTGCCGGCAGGCCTTGCCCAGCGCCGACCACCAGTCCGCCGGCGCCTGCTCGGCCCAACCCAACTGCGGGTATTGCGTGGCATACGGCGCCTCGGCGACGTGTACCAGTTTGTGGCTGTGCAGGTCATACAAACCAGCCCGCACCCCACCTGTTCCGAAATCCAGTCCCAACAACAAGGTCATCGGTAGTTCTCCTGCGTCTTGTAACAACGCTTTTTGTTTTAAGCCCGGCAACGCACAGCGTCGTCGGGCTTGGCGACACACAGCTGACGCGGCTCAGGGACGGAAAATTACCTTGGCCGCGACTTCGCTGCGATCGGCATAGCGCTTGAACATCGCCGGCAATTCATCCAGCGGCAAATCGTGGGTAATCATGAACTGCCACTGCAATTCACCGGAAGCCAGCTTGTCGATGGAGGCCGTCCACTCATCGCCCGGGAACGGTGCCGAGAACGAGTTCCAGGCGCCGTGCAGGGAGATTTCCTGGCGCAGGAAGTGCGAGAAGGTTGCGGTGCTGAGGGCCACGTCACTGGTGGGAATGCCGATAAACACCACATGCCCGCCAGCCTTGGTCAGTTGCACGGCCTGGTTGATCGAGCTGGGATGGCCTGCCGCTTCAATCACCAGTTGGCAACGGGGTAACTCGGCATCCGCCGCGCCGCTGAGCAGGGTGTGGGTGGCGCCGGCTTCGCGGGCCATGGCGAGTTTCTCTTCGGCGATGTCGATGGCGACGATGTCCTTGGCCCCCATGATCCGCAGCCACTGGATCGCAAACAGGCCGATCGGCCCGCAGCCTACCACTGCCCCGCTCTGCCCGGCCTTGAAGTCGGCTTTCCAGATCGCATGCAGGGCAATCGCCGCCGGGTCCACCAGGGACGCGGCAATCGGGTCCATGCCTTGGGGCACCTTGATCAGGTTGCTCAGGGGCACATTGACGTACTCGGCATACGCGCCGTCGCGGCGGCTGCCGAAGTAATCGTAGCGCTCCGAGCGGGACGGAAAGCCTCGGGCATATTGGTCGCTGCTGACGTCCGGGATCATCGGCGGCACTGTCACCAGTTCGCCGATGGCATAGCCTTCGACACCGCTGCCGATCTCTTCGATAAAGCCTGCGAATTCATGGCCGCAAATCAGCGGCATCACATGGGCGCCCTTGCTCAGCATGCGCGGGATATCCGAGCCGCACACGCCGCAGGCGGCGACCCGAACCAGCGCGTGGCCGGCCTTGACCGCAGGTTTTGGAACATCTTCGACCCGGATATCGCCCGGTTGGTACATGACGGCAGCTTTCACAGTGAATTCCTCTGTTGAGTGACGAGTGCGTTCGACCAGGCACCTCCCGCAAGAGGTGCCCGCAAAAATCCATAGCGTGGCGGCGCAGATCCGTCAGAGCGCGCCGGGGCGGTATTCGCCGAAGGTAGAGTCATGCTTGACCTCGGCCACGTTGGCCTTGGTCACCACCTGGGTGCCGGCGTCGACAAAGTTCGGCACCGACTTGCCGGCCGCCAGGG
>NZ_JACARK010000850.1:0-846 GCF_013386655.1 Pseudomonas sp. K5002
TCGAGGATCAGCGCCGCGTCGTCCCAGCGCCCGGCGTGCTGGGCCTGCTCCACCGGGCCGAAGTCGACGCTGTACATCAACAGTTGTGCCGAGCGCAGCGGCCCGAGCTGGTCGCGCACGTTCTGGTTGATGATGCGGTAATACTCGGCGCTGGACTCCCAGCTCATGCCGCCGATAAGGCCGATGGTGCGCATGCGATGCTCCTGAATTGGACGGGCGAGGGCACCACATTACCCGCGCGCTGCGCTTTAGTCATACGCCGGTGTGCGGCATCTGCCATGATCAAGGCTCGCAACATGGGTCACCCAAGGAACACGGCAATGGACGATGTACAACAACTGGGCGAGATGCTGCGTCATTACGCCGACAGCGAAGCCCACAAGAAACAGCAGTTCGAAGTGCAGTCGGCCCATTGGGCGCAGAAGATCGGCGAGTTGTTCGGCCAGATCGAGCAGTGGCTTGCGCCTGTGAAGACGGTCGGTTTGCTGGAAGTGCAGCGCGAGGCGTACGTGGCTTCCGGCCCCAGCGTGCCGGTGGAGACCTCCACCTTCAAGACCGAGAAACTGACCATCCATATCGCCGGCAAACCGGTGGAGTTCGTGCCGGATGTGATGGGCGCCGGCGGTTTGATTTCGCTGTCGGTGATGGGCTTGACCGCCGCCCGCTACGGCAGCATTTCCCTGGTATTGCTCCCGGGGAAAAACGACTGGCTGTGGAAGAAAACCAACGGTTTGAAAGACCCGGATACGTTCGGCTTCGATGCCAACTTCCTGGCGTTGCAGTTGCAGAGCCTGATTCCCCGCGAACGCGGCTAGTCGCTCAATGTGGTGCTTGTGTGGGAGCGGG
>NZ_JACARK010000850.1:872-2952 GCF_013386655.1 Pseudomonas sp. K5002
CCCCCCCCCCCCCCGCTCCCACAATTAGATCTCTATATTGCCCCAGTCCTGCTTTGTTTCCTCAGGCGCCACCGCGTTGACCCGCTTGCCCGTGGCCAGCTCCACCCGCCGTGCCACTTCCGGGTCATCGGCGAACGGCGTCAGGCTGGCCTCATCCAGGCTCTCCTTCGACTGGCCCCGCAGGCAATACTCCACCGCGCCATACAGGCCGATCACCGCCGCCAGGTTCAGCGCTATCTCCCACATCAGGCGATCTGCGCGTCAAGCTGCGCTACCTTCAAATCCGCCACACGCACGGTGCGCCAGGTGTTGTACGCCATCAGCAACATGCCGCTGAGGAAGAACACCCCGCCGACGAATCGCACCACAAATCCCGGATGGCTGGCCTGTAACGCTTCCACAAACGAGTAGGTGAGGGTGCCGTCATCGTTCACCGCCCGCCACATCAGGCCCTGGGTGATGCCGTTGACCCACATCGACGCGATGTACAGCACCGTGCCGATGGTCGCCAGCCAGAAGTGCATATTGATCAGCCCCACACTGTGCATCTGCGCGCGCCCGAAGATTTTCGGGATCATGTGGTACAGCGAGCCAAACGTGATCATCGCCACCCAGCCCAGGGCGCCGGCGTGGACGTGGCCGATGGTCCAGTCGGTGTAATGGGAGAGGGCGTTGACGGTCTTGATCGCCATCATCGGCCCTTCAAAGGTCGACATCCCGTAGAACGCCAGCGACAGCACCAGGAAGCGCAGGATCGGGTCGGTGCGCAATTTATGCCAGGCCCCGGAAAGCGTCATCATGCCGTTGATCATCCCGCCCCAGCTCGGCGCCAGCAGGATCAGCGACATCGCCATCCCCAGCGACTGCGCCCAGTCCGGCAGCGCGGTGTAGTGCAGGTGGTGCGGACCGGCCCAGATGTAGAGGGTGATCAGCGCCCAGAAGTGCACGATGGACAGGCGATAGGAATACACCGGCCGCCCGACCTGCTTCGGCACGAAGTAGTACATCATCCCCAGGAAACCGGTGGTCAGGAAGAACCCCACGGCGTTGTGCCCGTACCACCACTGCACCATCGCGTCGGTGGCCCCGGAATACACCGGGTAGGACTTGAACCAGTCCACCGGGATCGACAGGTGATTGACCACGTGCAGCATCGCGATCACCACGATAAATGCACCGAAGAACCAGTTGCCGACGTAGATGTGCTGGGTCTTGCGCTGCACCACAGTGGTGAAAAACACGATCGCATAGGCCACCCACACCACGGTCATCCACACCGCGCCGCTGAACTCGATCTCGGCGTATTCCTTGGTGGTGGTGTAACCCAGTGGCAGGCTGACCAGCATGATCACGATCACCGACTGCCAGCCCCAAAAGGTAAAGGCAGCGAGCTTGTCCGAGTACAGCCGTACTTGGCAGGTGCGCTGTACTGCGTAGTAGCTGGCGGCGAATTGCGCGCTGCCGGCAAAGCCGAAAATCACCAGGCTGGTGTGCAGCGGGCGCAGGCGGCCGAAGGTGGTCCACGGCAGGTCGAGGTTCATCTCGGGCCACACCAGTTGCGAGGCGATCCACACGCCCATGGCCATGCCGACCACGCCCCAGACGATAGTTGCAATGACGAATTGACGCACGACCTTGTAGTTGTAGGCCTGTGCGGTTGATGGTGGTTGCATGCTTAGTCCTCCCACGGTTCCAAGTGGGCGGCACTGTAGGAAGTATGGGTAGAACAATACAGACTCAGACCCGGGTCATTACTACGGATCAGCCACTAACCTGCATTTTTCGCACGTTACCCCCGTCAATAAATCGTTTGTCCAACCCCCGCCCAATGACAAAACTGCAAGTCACTCGCAAAACAACAACGATTGGGCAAAAAACCATATGCAAATCGAGCGCAACTTTTACAACGGCCACTTCGCCGAACCTGCCAGCACCGCCCAAATCGCGGTCTACAACCCCGCGACCGAGGCCCAGGTAGGCCGGGTGTCCGCCGCCACCCCTGATGAAGCCATTGCGGCCGTCGATGCCGCCGCCAGCGCACAGAAAACCTGGGGCAAGCTCACCAGCACCCAGCGCGCCG
>NZ_JACARK010000851.1:0-1747 GCF_013386655.1 Pseudomonas sp. K5002
CACTGCCGCTGCCCAGACGGTCGTTGGCGGACAAGCGTCCGCGCTTGGGCAGGTCGTTGATCTCGTGCCACAGCGCAATGCGCCGGGTGTCGATCGGCTGGATCGCCCGCGCCGGCCACACGAAGTCGACGTTGTGAAACCACTGGTCGTAGAGGTCGTAGCTGTCAGGCTGCATCACCGCAATGCGCTGGGCCTGCTCGACATCATGCACCTGGTACACCAGGCGAATGCCCAGCTCTTTTTCCGCTCGCACACGCAAGGTTTCGAGCAAGGTCACCGAGGTGCCGAGGACGCGAAGCGTGATCATGCGGCGAACCTTCTGGAGAACACTTCAAAGGAGCGCCGCAGCAGAGCCGGGTCGAGCCCGCGCAGGATAAACACCAGGCGCGATTGCCGATCGGTCCCCGGCCAGGCAGGCAGGTGAACCGGGGCATGCAGGCAATGCTGCACGCCATGAATGACGATGGGAGCGTTACTGGCGTTCACGTTGAGCAGTCCTTTGACGCGAAGAATACGTTCGCCGTGGCATCTTAACAGCATCGATAACCAGACCCCGAAACCGACCCAATCCAGCGGCTGATCGAAGGTCAGGCAACAGACTTGCGCAGCGCCGTGGTTGGCGGCGGTGGTTTGATGGAGTTTCCAGCGGCTGACTTCTGCAGCGGGCTCGGCACTGCGCAGGCCTTCGCCAAGCAGCAGTTGTTCACCGCTGTCGATATCGCAGGTATTGAGGATCGGCGTGCCGGCGTTCAGTGCCTGCAAGTGCAAGCGCAACGGGCCACAGTCTTCGACGAGGTCGGTCTTGCTCAACAGCAGGCGATCGGCAGCGGCCACTTGCGCCAGCCATTCCGGGTGCAGGCGCTCTTGCAAAGCGGCGTGGCTGGCGTCCACCAGCGTCACCACCAGGCCGATATGAAAGCGCCCGCGCAGTTGCACCTCGTTGTTCAAGGTCGCGAGGATTGGCGCCGGGTCGGCCAGGCCGGTGGTTTCCAGGATCACCCGCTTGAAGGGCGGAATCTCGCCCCGCTCACGACGCTGCAACAGGCCGAGCAAGGCGTCTTTCAACTCGCCGCGAATCGAACAGCACACGCAGCCGCTGGGCAGCAGTACGGTGTCGGGCGCGACTTCCTCCACCAGCAGGTGGTCGATGCCGACGTCGCCGAACTCATTGATCAGCAACGCTGTGTCGCCGAGGCTTTCACCTTGCAGCAGGCGCTTGAGCAAGGTGGTCTTGCCGCTGCCGAGGAAGCCGGTGATGACGTTTAGCGCGATGCTCATAGTTCTACCTCAATGATGCCCCTGCAGGAGTCCGGCTTGCCGGCGATGGCGATATCAAGGACGCCATCGCCGGCAAGCCGGGCTCCTACAGTTCCAGATGATCGAGCAGGCGCGGGTCCAACGGGTCCAGCGGTCGACCGAGCATGGTCTCTGCCGCCCGCCACAATTGATCCAGGCCGCTGGCCAGTTCCTGTTTGCCGGTGGCGCCCAGCAGCAGATAGGACGCGCCCTGGAAGTCTTCGACCTTGAGCCGGAACACCGCCAGCACCTGGTTGATCGCCGCGATGCGGCGCAGGCGTTCGCGTCGGCGCGGCAATTCATCGCCCAAAGGGTCGCTCCAGTGCAGGTCTTCGCCCAGCAGGCCGCAAAGTCCGCACATGCTTAGTACCCGCTCATGGCATGACGTCGCCGGAGTTCGGGCCAAGGGTCTGGCCGACGAACAGATTGCCGCCCGGCTCGCTGGCCAGCA
>NZ_JACARK010000852.1:0-6414 GCF_013386655.1 Pseudomonas sp. K5002
GCCGAAGTCCGGGTTGGTGGTCTTGGACAGGATTATCGCGCCCGCTTCACGCATGCGGGCTGCGGGCGGTGCGTCCCTGAGGGCCGGGGTCAGGCGGGTGGCCGCGCTGCCGAGGGGAATGGGCACGCCTTCGGTGGCGATCAATTCCTTGAGAGTCACCGGTACGCCATCAAGGGCGCCGTTGGGTTGGCCCTTGTTCCAGCGCTCGGTGGAGGCCTGGGCCTGCTGGCGCACCTGTTGCGGGTCGAAGGCATAGAGCGCGTTGATCTGCGGCTCCCAGCGGTCGATGTGGGCCAGGAGCTGGTCGTAGTAGTCGATGGGCGCGAGTTGCCGGCTGGCAAATTGCGCCAACAGTTCGGCGGCCGTAAGGGTATGCAGGTCAGTCATCGAACGCTTCCTTGTGATGGGCCGGCTGGCTCATGGCGGGTTGCAGTAGGAACGACTATATAAACCCCGGTGTGACGCGGCCATCACAATCGGTGCAGTTCAGTGTTGCGTTTTTGTGTGCACTGAAACCGGCGGGTAGATGTGGGAATGGCTGGAAGGTTTACTGTTTGGCGGGAGGACCTCAGGCGCAGGCACCTGGCGTCTTTTTCCTGCGTGCCGACTCACGACGATAGCTCCGGATAGGCTGGGGTTTCGCCCGTATGCGGGATTGGAAAGACATCCACGTCGCAGGGTCAAAGCGGGTGGCTGATACCACCGCTTCCTGGAGCAGCATGATGGAAATAGCGTCTGACGCATCCGGGTATTCAGTATCGAGGATGATTTCCAAGGTGTCCTTGTCGCGATAGCCGCTGCAGGTCGGAATCAGACTGAAGGCGTGATCTATACCTTCGGACTCATTCGGCTCGCAGATGGATGAAACAACGCCCACATAAACATTCCGATCGTTCAGCGTGAACATGCATTGAGAGCCGCGCGCAATGGATTCCCTGAGTAGGGTCCTGAGGGGGCGCCCCGTTAGAAGCTCGAGCATCAATTGCTGGTTCAGTTCCTCCTCTGAAGCAAGTTGCAGTCTTTGTCGACGCCAACGCACAAATAATCGCGCCCAGCAGTAGGGAATGATCATGGCTGTCAGGCCGACCTGGAGCAAAAATACCCAGAGGCCATGATTTCTCTCGGTGGCAATATCCAGCTCTATCAGCAGCTTGCCCAGATAAGCACTGTAATCAATGGGGATTGTCTGGCCAGCCAGTTGCAGCGGCTGTTTGGACAGGCAAAGAATCAAAGTGGTCAGTACGAACGACAGTACGAGGCAGGTCCAGCCTAATCTTGCGACCTGTAGATAGAGTAACTGGCCCTCAAAGCGGTGGAGGCGGCAGTAATGGCCGGGGTGTTTCAAACACACCAAATAGCCACTCACCAGTAACGGCAGTATCAGTAGTAGCCCCATGGGTTATTTGAATATCAGTTCACGTATCTTGCGCTTGTGTTCCTTGAACTCGGGTGAGTTGGCGATTTCCGCCGGGTCGACAGAAATACCCCACTCACCCACTATCCTCATGGTTTTGTACCGCTTGATAGCCCTGATATTTTCCAGATCTTCCTCAGTGGGTTTCTTGAACCACGCAAACGACTCAAACATGACCGGCACCCTCATAAAAAAGTAGTCGGTTTTATAGCAAGAGCCGTTTTTACCGACTACTGATGGCCCCCATCCAGAACTCCCCGCGTATCGTAGGAAACGTCCTTAGTTGCCCCAACGGTCTAAAACGTCGGCGGCGTAATCACCCAGATCACCACCGCATCCACCTTTCCGGGGTTGCCATAGCGATGGGGCTCACTGCTGGGGAAGCTGAAACTGTCGCCTTCAGTCAGCTGAAAATGCCGCTCGCCCACCCATAACTCAAACGTTCCGCTCAACACATAACCCGCCTCTTCACCCTCATGGCTATAGCTCTGCTGGCTATAGGTGCCCGGTGGAAAGCGCGAGTGCAGCATCTCCAATTGATGATTGGGCAGGGGCGTCAGCAACTGGTCGACGATCCCGTCCTCATAGTGAATGCTCTGGCGATTGTTCCTGCGCACCACAAAACCTTCATCCTCCGCTGCCGGCGTGGTTTCGCTGGCAAAAAACCACTGGATCGTCACCCCCAGGCTGCGGGCGATGTTGAACAAGGCCGGGATCGACGGGTAGGCGAGGTTGCGTTCCAGTTGGCTGATATAACCGGCCGTCAATTCGCTCATCTGCGCCAATTCGGTAAGCGTCATGCCCCGGGCCTTGCGCAAGCCGCGGATGCGGGTGCCTAGAAACAGCTGTGGCGGTTGGTCGTTCAAATGTCCCACGCTACTTTCAATCCTTCATAAATCGCCTCTTCGGCGGTACGCGGCGCCAGGCAATCGCCGATCCGCGTGAACGCCACCAGGCCTTCCAGTTCTGCGCCCAGAGTGTCCACCGGCTGGTGGCCCTGGCACAACACCAGGGTGTCGATATTTTCCAGCAGCATCGGCTCGCCGCTGGCGGTGTGTTGCAGGTAGACGGTAGTGTCGTCGCAGCCGTACAAACGGGCGTAAGAGATGATCGGAATGCCCAGCCGATGCAGTTCGCCGGCCAGTTGGTCACGCACGTACAACGGCAGGTTTTCCCCGCAATGGGTGCCGTTCACCGCCAGTTGCACCTGATGGCCGGCACGGGTGAGGCGCTCGGCAATGCCCGGGCCGATCCAGTCGCAACGCCAGTCCACCACGACCACCGAACGGCCCAGTTGCACCTCATCGCGCAGCACTTGCCAGGCATCCACCACCTGTAGCTCGCCGCCGCGTTCGAAGGCCGGCCAGTAGGGCTCGGCGCCGGTGGCGATGATCACCCTGTCAGGTTGTTCGCGTTCCACCAATGCGCGGTCGACGCGGGTGTTGCGCACCACGCGGACCCCGGCCAGTTCCATCTCGCGCTGCAGGTTGGTACTGGCGCCGCCGAACTCGCTGCGTCGGGGCAGTAACTGCGCCAGAAGCACCTGGCCGCCCAATTGGGCACTGGCTTCATACAAGGTCACCTCATGTCCGCGCTGCGCCGCCACCGCTGCCGCTTTCATCCCTGCCGGGCCGCCACCGGCGACCATGATCCGCTGGCGTCGCAGTGCCGGTTGCAGTTGGCCAAACTGCAATTCGCGGCCGGTCTCGGGATGCTGGATGCAGGAGATCGGCAGGCCTTTGTGGAAGTGGCCGATGCACGCCTGATTGCAGGCGATGCAGGCGCGTATATCCTCGGCATGGCCGCTTGAGGTCTTGACCGGCATGCGCGGGTCGCAGATCAGCGCGCGGGTCATGCCGCACACATCGGCCTGGCCGCGTTGCAGCATCAATTCGGCCTCCTGGGGCTGGTTGATGCGCCCGGTAACGAACAGCGGAATCGACAGGTGCGTCTTGAACGTCGCCGCTTCTGTCGCCAGGTACGCCGGGGCAATGGCCATGGGCGGCACGATATGGATCGCGCCGCCGAGGGAGGCCGAGGTGCCGGCAACGATGTGCACATAATCCAGGTGTGATTGCAGCTGTTGCACGGCGGCCAGGGAATCCTCTTCGGTCAGGCCTTCGGGGTCGCGTTCATCGGCAGAAATGCGCAGCCCGATGATGAAGTGCTCGTCGGTTTCGGCACGCACCGTGGCGATGATTTCCCGCAGGAAACGCAGGCGCTGTTCCAGCTCGCCGTTGTAGCCGTCGGTGCGGCGATTCACCCGCGGGTTGAGAAATTGCGCGGGCAGGTAACCATGGCTGGCGACCACTTCCACACCGTCAATCCCGGCCTGATACAGGCGCCTTGCCGCAGCGCCGTAGCCGGCGACGATCTCGTCGATCATTGTCTGGTCAAGGGCGCGCGGCATCACCCGGAAGCGTTCGTTGGGCACCCCGGAAGCCGAGTAAGCCACCGCCAGCAAACCGTCGGCCGACTCCATGATTTCCCGCCCCGGATGGAAAATCTGCGACAGCACCACGGTGCCGTGGGCGTGGCAGGTTTCGGCCAGTCGGCGATAGCCGTCGATGCAGCTGTCATCGGTGGCCATCAGCACATGGGAGGTGTAGCGGGCGCTGTCGTGCACCCCGGCCACCTGCAACACAATCAACCCCACGCCGCCTTCGGCGCGTGCCCGGTGGTAGGCGATCAACTGCTCGTTGACCTGGTTGTCGGTGGGCATCGAGGTGTCGTGCCCGCTGGACATGATGCGATTTTTCAGGCGTTTGCCACGCAGTACCAACGGTTCAAAAAGATGCGGAAAGGCATGGGGCGACATGGTGCGGATACTCCAGGCGCTGTTGTTATTATTTTTCTATAGGAGGTCAGCCTCAGTAAAAAATCAACTTGTTTTTTTACTGGCGACTGGATTAGCGTCAACCACATCACCCACCCGCCTGGAGAATAAAAATGCCTGGGGCCACCGAACGACAGCTGCGCGAAGAGCTTGCCGCCTGCTACCGGCTGATCGCGCACTTTCGCATGAGCGATTTGATTTTCACCCATATCTCGGTGCGTATCCCGGGGCCCGAGCATCACTTTTTGATCAACCCCTATGGGCTGATGTTCGAGGAGATCACCGCCTCCAGCCTGGTGAAGATCGGCCTGGACGGACGTGCGGTCGAGGCTTCGGCCCATGGTGTCAACCCGGCGGGGTTTGTGATTCACAGCGCGATTCACGGCGCCCGCGAAGATGCGCAGTGCGTGCTGCACACCCACACCCGCGCCGGCTGTGCGGTGGCGGCCCTGGAATGCGGGCTGTTGCCGGTGAACCAGATTTCCATGGAGTTCTACGGCAAGGTCGCCTACCACGACTACGAAGGCGTGGCGCTGGACATGGACGAGCAACAGCGACTGGTGCGCGACCTCGGCGACAAGCCGGTGTTGATGCTGCGCAACCATGGTTTGTTGACGGTAGGGGAGACGGTCAGCCAGGCGTTCCTGCGCATGTATTACCTGGAGAAGGCCTGCGATATCCAGATCGCCGCCCAGGCGTGCGGCAAGCTGATCCTGCCGCCTGCGCACGTGTGTGAATACACCGAGCGGCAGTTCAACGAGCCAGGCCGGCCACTGGAAGAGGGCGAACTGGCAGACCCGGACGCCATGCAACTGGCATGGGCGGCGTTGCTGCGGTTACTGGATCGGGTGTCGCCGGGGTTCCGGGAGTGAGGTAGAGTCGTCCAGCCGACTCAACCCAAGGACACCGCCTCATGACCCAGGAATCCCGTTTCTCCCGCATGGAACCGGAGTTGCGCAAGGCCAATCTGGTGCAGGCGACGTTGGCCTGCCTCAAGCGCGACGGCTTCCAGGGCGCGTCGATCCGCAAGATCAGCGCCGAGGCCGGGGTGTCGGTGGGGCTGATCAGTCATCACTACTCGGGCAAGGATGAGCTGGTGGCCGAGGCCTATCGGTCAATCACCCGGCAGGTCATGGACCTGCTGCGGGATGCGATGGCCAAGGCGCCGCCCAGTCCGCGGGAGCGGCTGTCGGCGTTCTTCCGCGGCTCGTTCTCCCCCGAATTGCTCGACCCGCAACTGCTGGATGCCTGGCTGGTGTTCTGGGGGGCGGTCAAGACGGCCCCGGCGATCAACCAGGCCCACGAACACTCCTATGGCGAGTACCGCACCATCATGCGTTCGGCCTTGGTGGACATGGCCGGGGAGGAGGGCTGGAAGCAGTTCGATGCCGATTTGGCGGCCATCGCCTTGAGCGCCTTGCTCGACGGCTTGTGGCTGGAATCGGGGCTCAATCCCGGCACCTTCACCCCGGAGCAGGGCATCCAGATCTGCGAAGCCTGGGTCGATGGCTTGCAGTCGGGCGGGCGCAAGCGCTTCCAGATCAAACCCTGAACTGACGATTCCGCGCCGCCTGGACGCAATGTCCGGGCCGGCATTTTCCCCTCGAAAAATATTTGCAGTTACCCGATTGCCTCCTTACTGAACACTCGTTTAGTATCGCCCCATGTCGCACCCCTCAAGCCAATTAAAATAATTCGAGGATTCCATGACTACAGATCCGTCCGTGCTCACTCAGGTGCAGGCAGGTGTTGCCTGGATCACCCTCAATCGCGGCCCCCGGCGCAACGCCCTGGACATCCCGACCCTCAAGCACCTGCATGCCTTGCTGGACGGTTTCAACCGCGACCCGGCTGTGCGCGTGGTGGTACTGACCGGCAGCGGTCGCAGCTTCAGCGCCGGTGCCGACCTTGCCGAATGGGCCGATGCCGAAGCCCGTGGCGCCCTCGAAACCTACGGCTGGACCGAAACCGCCCACGCCCTGATGACCCGCCTGCACACCCTCGACAAACCTACCCTCGCCGCCATCAATGGCACGGCGGTCGGTGCCGGCATGGACCTCACCTTGTGCTGCGACCTGCGCGTCGCCGCGCAATCGGCACGCTTCAAGGCCGGCTACACCAGCATGGCCTACTCGCCGGACGCCGGCGCCAGCTGGCATCTGCC
>NZ_JACARK010000853.1:0-1575 GCF_013386655.1 Pseudomonas sp. K5002
CTGCCGCGCCAGGTGCGCCTGACGGAACGCGGCGAGCGCCTGTTCCACAGCCTGCACGGCGCCTTGCTGGACGTCGCGCAAAGCGTCGACACCCTGCGCCCGCAGCGCAGCGCCGGCAATCTCACGCTCTCCACTACGCCGGCGTTTGCCGCTCTGTGGCTGGTGCCGCGACTCGGGCGCTTCTATGCCGCCCATCCGGATATCAGCCTGCGCCTGGACACCAACTGCGCCGTCGTCGATTTACAGCAGGATGCCAGCGTCGACCTGGTGATCCGCTACAGCATCGACGACTACACGAACCTGTACGGTTTGTGCCTGTTCGACGAATGTTTCGCCGTGTATGGCTCCCCCGAACAAGTCGCCCTGGCGCGCGAGCGCACCCCGACCCTGATCAGCGTGCGCTGGCACAACTCCAGGCTGTACGCCCTGGGCTGGCAGGCCTGGTGCGAAAAGGCCGGGGAAGACTGGTTGCAATCCGCTTCGCCGCTGCGCGAATACGACGAAGAACACTACGCCCTGCAAGCGGCCATCGCCGGCCAGGGCCTGGTGCTGGCGAGCAATATCCTGGTCTCGGAAAGCGTCGCCAGCGGGTTGCTGGTGCTTTACAGGCCACAGGTCCGCGTCAACGGCGCCGGCTACAGCGCCCTGTGCGTACCGGGACGGGAACGGCACCCGCCGGTCCGGGCGTTTTTTGAGTGGTTGCAGGAGGAAGCGCGGCTGTCGGGGCACGCTCTGTAAAATCCGATAAAACTTTTTGCGTTGCCTGGGACTCACAACTTGGAGCGATCACGCCGGCAGAGCGTGGCGCAAAACCGGATTAGTACCAGGAGAATGAGATGACTGACTCACATTTGTCTGACGTAGCCACTTTACGTGACCGCGCCCGCAAGAACGTCGAAAACGGTGCCGTGACCGAAGGTTATGACGCCGACCGCCAGGAAATCCTGCGTCTGCTCAACGAATCGCTGGCCACCGAGCTGGTGTGCGTGCTGCGCTACAAGCGCCACTACTTCATGGCCAATGGCGTCAAGGCGCATGTCGCCGCCGAGGAGTTCCTCGAGCACGCCACCCAGGAAGCCGAACACGCCGACAAGTTGGCCGAGCGTATCGTGCAGTTGGGTGGCGAGCCGGAGTTCAACCCCGACCTGCTGTCGAAGAATTCCCACGCGCAGTACGTGGCCGGCAATACGCTGAAGGAGATGGTCTACGAAGACCTGGTGGCCGAGCGCATCGCGGTAGACAGCTATCGCGAAATCATCCAGTACATCGGTGACAAAGACCCGACCACTCGCCGGATCTTCGAAGACATCCTGGCCCAGGAAGAAGAACACGCCGACGACATGGCGGATATTCTGAAGGACCTGTAACTAACACAGCTAACACCGCAAAACCCATGTGGGAGCGGGCTTGCTCGCGAAGGCGGTGGGTCAGTCGGAACATTCTTGACTGATCCACCGCCTTCGCGAGCAAGCCCGCTCCCACATTGGGTTTGCGCTGTTGCTGGTACCGGGTTACAGGTCAATCCCGGCCTTGACCCGGTACTGATTCCTCACCTGCGTCGCGTATTGCAATACC
>NZ_JACARK010000854.1:0-1241 GCF_013386655.1 Pseudomonas sp. K5002
CTGCCGACCTGGGCATCTGGGACGCTCGCGGCCCGCTGGAATACTCCGGGGAGAAAGTCCTCGCGGCCAAGGGTGGACACATCCCGGGCGCGGTGAACTTCGAATGGACCGCCGGCATGGACAAGGCGCGCCAGCTGCGCATCCGCCGCGACATGCCGCAGATCCTCGAAGACCTCGGGCTGACCCGCGACAAAGAAATCATCACCCACTGCCAGACTCACCACCGTTCTGGCTTCACCTACCTGGTGGCCAAGGCGCTCGGTTATCCGCGAGTCAAAGGTTATGCCGGTTCCTGGGGCGAATGGGGCAACCACCCCGACACCCCCGTTGAGATTTAAGGTTTAAGGACAGTTAATGAAAAAGCAGTTGTTCATCCTCAGCCAGTACTTGCTGCCCCACCACCTGCTGTCGCGTCTGGCCGGTTGCATTGCCGAATGCCGCGTGCGCTGGTTCAAGAATGCGTTCACCAGCTGGTTTGCCAAGCGTTATCAAGTGGACATGTCCCAGGCCCTGGTTGAAGACGTGACCGCTTACGAGCACTTCAACGCCTTCTTCACCCGCGCGTTGAAAGACGGTGCACGGCCGCTGGATCAGACCCCAGGCGCGGTGTTGAGCCCGGCCGATGGCGCGGTCAGCCAGTTGGGCCCGATTGAACATGGCCGGGTGTTCCAGGCCAAGGGCCACAGCTTCAGCGTGCTGGAATTGCTGGGCGGCGATGCGGCGGTGGCTGCGCCGTTCATGGGCGGCGATTTCGCCACTGTTTACCTGTCGCCGAAGGACTACCACCGGGTGCATATGCCATTGGCCGGCACCCTGCGGGAAATGGTTTATATCCCTGGCCGAATCTTCTCGGTGAACCAGACCACGGCCGAAAATGTGCCGGAACTGTTTGCGCGTAACGAGCGTGTTGCCTGCATTTTCGACACCGAACGCGGCCCGATGGCCGTGGTGCTGGTTGGCGCGATGATCGTGGCATCGATTGAAACGGTTTGGGCAGGCTTGGTAACGCCGCCAAAACGCGAGCTGAAAACCTTCCGTTATGACGAAGCTGCCCGTGGGCCGATCCACCTGGAAAAAGGTGCGGAACTGGGGCGCTTCAAGCTGGGTTCGACGGCAATCGTGCTGTTTGGGCCGGACCAGGTGCAATGGTCGGAAGCACTGCAGGCGGGGACGCCGGTGCAGATGGGCCAGGGCATGGGTTTGCCGAAAGCCTGACCTAGCGATCATTCCCACGCTCCGCG
>NZ_JACARK010000854.1:1298-4229 GCF_013386655.1 Pseudomonas sp. K5002
GCAGAGCGTGGGAACGATCCTCAGAGCTGACCGTCGCGATCGCGAAAGCCCAACAGGTACAACACGCCATCCAGCCCTAAAGTCGAAATCGCCTGCTTGGCCGATTGCTTGACCAGCGGCTTGGCCCGGAACGCCACACCCAACCCGGCAATCGCCAGCATCGGCAAGTCATTTGCCCCGTCGCCGACCGCAATGGTCTGCTCCAGACGCAACCCTTCCTTGTGTGCCAATTCCCGCAACAGGTCAGCCTTACGCTGTGCGTCGACAATCGGCTCCACGGCCACACCCGTCACCTTGCCGTCTACCACTTCCAGCTCGTTGGCGAACACATAGTCGATACCCAGCTTGGCCTGCAATTGCTTGGCGAAGTAGGTGAAACCGCCCGACAGGATCGCGGTCTTGTAGCCCAGGCGCTTGAGTTCGGCGAACAGGGTTTCGGCGCCTTCGGTCAGTCGCAGCGAGGCGCCGATGGAGTCCAGCACGCTGACGTCGAGGCCCTTGAGCAGCGCCAGGCGCTCCTTGAAGCTGGCTCGGAAATCCAGCTCACCGGCCATGGCACGCTCGGTGATTTCCGAGACTTGCTCACCTACACCGGCAGCCTTGGCCAATTCGTCGATGACTTCGGCTTCGATCAGCGTCGAGTCCATGTCGAACACCGCCAGGCGGCGATTGCGGCGGAACAGCGAGTCTTCCTGGAAGGCGATATCGACATTCAGCTCCTGGGCAACGCTCAGGAATTCGGCACGCAGGGCCTGGGGATCTGCCGGCTCACCGCGTACGGAGAACTCAATGCAGCCCTTGCCCTTGTCCGCCGGCGTGTCCAATGGCATGCGACCCGACAGACGGTCAATGTGGTCGATATTCAAACCGTACTGAGCCGTGATCGAACTGACACGCTGCAGTTGCTCGGCCGTCACCTTGCGAGTCAACAGCGTCACGATGTGGCGTTTTTTGCCCTGGCCGGCTACCCAGCTCTGGTAATCCTCTTCGGACACCGGGGTGAAACGCACCTGCTGATCGAGCTTATACGCCGTAAACAGGATGTCCTTGAGCACGGACGAGGCCTGCTCGGTGCTGGGAATTTCCACCAGGATGCCGAACGACAGCGTGTCGTGAATCACTGCCTGGCCGATGTCGAGAATGTTCACACCACCCTGGGCCAGAACACCGGTAATGGCTGCAGTGAGACCCGGACGGTCCTCACCTGTGATGTTAATCAGGACAATTTCGCGCAAAGCGCACCCCCGAGCTGGAAAAAAACCGCATTCTACCCACTTTCAGTGACCATCGGGCACAGCCAGCGCTTTGCCGGTCTTGGGCCTGTCGCTATACTGCGCGTCAACTTCACGGACTAAAGAGCCGAGCTTAAGTGAACCGGCCCACGCCAGTAAAAACCGATAACTTCTTCCTGCTGATCTTCCGGGCACTGCGTCACCGCCGTGTACCGATCGCATTACGCATCGCCAGCCATAACGTGATCCTGGTCGCCCTGGCCCTGGTCATCTACGCCTGCGTGATGGGTTTGCAGTTCAAGCAGGCCATGCACGAGCAAGCCGACGCTTTGGGCGAGAGCCTGACCACCCAGACCGCCACCTCGGCGACTGAGTTGTTGGTGTCCAACGACATCCTCAGCCTCAACGTGCTGCTCAACAACCTGACCAAGAACCCGCTGGTGGCCCACGCTGCTATCTATAGCGTGGACAACCGGATCATGGCCGAAGCCGGGCAACGTCCGAAAAACGGCCTGCTGGGTGAAGCCGAAGGCCTGTACCAGAGCAATATCACGTTTCAGGACGTGAAGGCCGGCCAACTGCGCATCAGCCTGGACATGCAACAGTTCCAGCAGCCGATGACCATCAGCCTGCAAAGCATGGGTATCTTGAGTGCGATCCTGCTGGCACTGTCCCTGGCCTTGAGCCTGCGCCTGGGCCGGCATATCTCCACGCCACTGATGCAACTGCGCATCTGGCTGCGGGATATCGATGAACACACCCCGGCCACCGACCGCCAGGACGAAATCGGCGACCTCGCCCGCCAACTGCACACCAGCTTCGCGCCGGAGCCCGTAGTGCCCGAGGTTGAACCCGAGCCCGAGTTCGACGACACCGACTACGAAGACGACGAGCCCGAGTTTGAAGTGCGCAACCTGCGGGACCCGAGCTTCGACGAGTCTGCGCCGGTAGCGGCCCAAAAGCCGGCGACCCGTCATGTGATCAAGGCAGAAGAAGACGAACTGGACGAAGAAGACCCGTTCGCCGATCTTCGCGATACTTCAGTGCCAACCGCTCCTGCTGTGCAGCCTGCTCCGGTGCGCAGCACCCAGCCCCAGCACAGCGCCGTATTGGCCGTGCAACTGGGCGCACAGGATCAACTGCGTCGCTTGCCGCGGGCACGCCTGACCGAGTTGCTGGAACGTTATCGTGACTGCCTCGACCAGGCGGCCTCGCTGTATCAGAGCGAACTGCACACCCTGAACGACGGCAGCACCTTGATGCTGTTCCACAGCGAAGACAGCGGCGAAGACTACCTGACCAACGCCATCTGCTGCGGTGAACTGCTGCGGGCCCTGGGCCATGCGCTGCAAATCGAAGTGGCCGACAGCGGCATCACCCTGCAACTGCAATTGGGCCTGACGGTGGGCGACGATCTGTATGGCATGAGCCAGATCGATCTGCTCCTGACCGAGATTGCCCAGGATGCGCTGGCCTTGTCGCAACACAGCCGCAACCTGCTGCTGGTGGAACGCAAGATCAGTGACGACGTGCTGATTCGCCAGCGTGCGCGGATCCGCCCGATTGCCAGCCCTGAAGGTGCGTGCTGTGTGGAGCGGTTGATGGAGCCTTACCCGTCGATGCTTGAGCGCCAGCTGGCGCGGATGCATGAGACGCGGGCGAAGAACTAAAGAACAACGCAAATCAATGTGGGAGCGGG
>NZ_JACARK010000855.1:0-275 GCF_013386655.1 Pseudomonas sp. K5002
GTGAACTGGCGCCCCGGGGCGTGACGGTCAACAGCATTTCGCCAGGCCCGCTTGATTTGCCGGTGGTGCGCGAAACCGTGGCGCCGGAGCGCCTGGAGCAGATCCTCAAGATTATCCCGACGGGCACCCTCGGCGACCCGCACACCATCGCCGACACCGTGCTGCTGTTGATCGCCGACCACGCCGCCTCGATCACGGGCGCGTGCTGGGACATCAACGGCGGGCTGTTCATGCGCTAGTCATCGCCGAAGAGAGTGGGCCTGCTGCGCAGTCCA
>NZ_JACARK010000855.1:303-771 GCF_013386655.1 Pseudomonas sp. K5002
GCTCCCTCGCCACAGGTTAGCGTTCAACCGAAACAACAGGATTCAGGTGCTGCAATGATGAAGGTGAAGATCGAACGCATCGTCGATGAAGCGCTGGATATCCGTTCCTTTCGCCTCGTGCGCAGTGACGGCCAGCCCCTCGACAGTTATGAGCCCGGGGCCCATGTGGACCTCACCGGGCCAACCGGCGTCACCCGCCAGTATTCGCTGTGCAGCCCGCCCCACGATGGCCGCGCGTACCTGGTGGCGGTGAAGAAAGAGGCGCAATCCCGTGGCGGCTCCCTGGCCCTGCATGAGCAGGTGCGGGAGGGCATGGAACTGGAGATGGGCGCGCCGCGCAACCTGTTCCGCCTCGACCCGGAGGCGCCGGCCCATGCGCTGTTTGCCGCCGGTATCGGGGTGACGCCGCTGTTGAGCATGGCCTATCGACTGGCCGACAGCGGCCAGCCGTGGCGCCTGCACTATTTT
>NZ_JACARK010000856.1:0-1759 GCF_013386655.1 Pseudomonas sp. K5002
ACCGTCGCACCGCCACCCAGGCCGCTGTTGAACGCCTTGAGCGTCGCGTCGATACCCAGGCCGCCGGTCAGGCCACCCACCAGGGCGCCGACAATGATCGCGATCACCACATGCACGCGGGACAAGCTGAGCACCAGCATGGTGCCGACCGCGGCGATTACTGCATTAATCATCGTTACCTCAAGACAGAAAACATGAAAAAAGCACGCACCTGCCCGGGCTGCTGTCGGGAACGGCTGCCGCAAACCAGGTTTTAAGGGAGTTTTATTAGAGGGCGCGCACTTTGCAGCACCCGGCCTGCCTTGTCAAAAAAGTGGGGAGAAGGTTTGTCAGTGGTTAGGGGATTTGTCTGTGGCGAGGGGGCTTGTCCCCCGTTGGAGTGCGCAGCGCTCCCGCTTTTCTTGGGGCCGCTAAGCAGCCCAACGGGGGACAAGCCCCCTCGCCACACAAACAGCTTTAAATTGATCGTTTGAATAAAGAAAATTTCCGAGCGGCCGATACAGGCAGATCGTCTCTGTCGTATCGAAAGGTTAAGGAAGGCTCCATGTCGCTCAGACAGCTGTCCATTCAATGGAAAATTACCCTGCTGGCCGGTCTTTGCCTGCTGGGCATCGTGACCTTGCTGGTAGGTCTCTCGCTGTACCGCATGGCGCAGAGCTCCGACCTGGTCAAGGCTTCCAGTATGGAAATGCTCGACGAAGCCGCCCAGGCGCGCATCGAAGCCCAGGGTGAGGTCCAGGCCTTGGGCATTCGCCAGCAGTTCATGGACGCCTATCAATACGGCCACGGTTTTTCCCGGCAGGTGTTGTTCCTGCGCGAACAGGCCGAGAAACGCTTCCTGGATGCCTTCGACCTGCGCGAAGACCTGACCCGCCAGGTCAAGGCCGCGCTGCAGGCCAATCCGGAACTGCTGGGCCTGTCCCTGGTATTCGAGGCCAACGCACTGGATGGCAAGGACGAACTGTTCGCCAACCAGCAAGAGCTGGGCAGCAACGACAAGGGCCGCTTTGCGCTGTACTGGTCCCAGCCGACTGCGGGCAAGCTGACTTCAATGTCGCTGCCTGAAAGCGACATGTCCGACACCAGCGTCGGACCCAGCGGCGAAAAAGCCAACGCCTGGTTCACCTGCCCGCGCACCACACTCAAGCCCTGCGTGATCGAGCCGTACTTCTATGTGATCGATGGGCAAAAGGTGCTGATGACCAGCATCGTCTTCCCGCTGATGGTCAACGGCAAAGTCATCGCCTCGCTGTCGGTGGACATCAACCTCAACAGCCTGCAAGCCGTCAGCCAGGGCGCCAGCCAGAAACTCTACGACGGCCAGACCAGCGTCAGCATCATCAGCCCGGTGGGCCTGCTGGCCGGCTACAGTCCGGACGCCGGCAAACTCAGCCAGCGCCTGGATGCCGTCGACACCGCCAACGGCGCGCAATTGATCAGTTCGCTTTCCACCAGCACCCAGACCCGCAGCGTGCGCACCGACCACCAACTCAAGGTGCTCGCGCCGTTCCAGCCGATCCCCGATGGCAAGCCGTGGGGCGTGTTGCTGGATGTTCCAGAAAAAGTCCTGGTGGCTCCGGCTGAGGCCCTGAAGTCCAAACTGGACGCCGATAACGCCAAGGGCACCCTGCTGGAACTGAGCCTGGGCCTGCTGGCAGCAATCGTCGGCCTGTTGCTGGTGTGGCTGATGGCCCGCAGCGTGACCCGGCCGATCCTCGGTGTGGCGCGCATGCTGGAAGACATTGCCAGTGGCGAAGGT
>NZ_JACARK010000086.1:0-14585 GCF_013386655.1 Pseudomonas sp. K5002
GCCCGGCCAACGCTTCGCCGCGCTGGTGCAGCAGGCCCAGCAGTTCGCTGCGAAACGCGGTCAGCGGTTTGCTGGCCGTCACGTCGAGGACCGGCGGGATGTAGCTCTCGTCCAGCACCAGGGCGCGGTCGGCGCGTTTTTCCTTGATGCGCACCAGGCCAATGGCCGCGTAATCGCTGATGCCATCCTGGGCGGTCAACAGGCGCAAGGCGCGGGAGCCGACCGCCACCGGCGCACGGTTTTCGAAGGGCGCGTTGTCGTCGCGCACTTCACGCACCTGGCTGACATAGCGCGCGGCTTCCAGGGCCTCGCCTTCGTCGACGGTGTCGCGGGCGCCGGCACGCTTGAGGGGCAACGCCAGGTACACCAGGCCATCGCGCAAGTTGTCGTCGATATTCAGCGGGCTCGGCGCCAGGTCGTCCTGGGGGATATTGAACGGCGTGCCATCCGGTAACAGGCCACGTGCCGAGACGATCGCCAGCTTGCCCTGGGCCAGCAGGCCCTGGTCGATCAACAGTTCGGAAAAGCCCCAGGCCCCCGCCGACAACGGGCGGCTGCGCGCATCGATCAGGTTTTCCAGGTAACGGTCATGCTGCTGGAAGTGCTGCGTTCCGATGAACATGCCTTCCGACCAGACCACGCGATTGTTCCAGGACATGGGGGCTCCGATTCTTATTGGGCAGGGCTGGATGGGGGAACCACGACGTCGGCACGCACGGCATGCACATCGAGGCTGATCTGGTATTCGGTGTATTGGCGTGCCGGCACGTTGAGCACCGTGCGCCACTCGGCGCGGTCCAGTTCGCGATAGCCCACCAGCAGGCCGATCTGGCGGGTGGACGGGTCGAGGTCGCGCTGGATGCTCAATTGCTGGCCGGGCAGGATCACCACTTCGTCCTGGTCGAGCAGGTCGAGGCCGAGGGTCGACTGTGCGCGATCGGCCAGGGCGAAGTAGTCGGAACGGCTGAAGGTGGCGGCGTTTTTCAGTTCGAAAATCCGCACCCGTACCGGGGCTGCCTGGCCATTGGCGCCGGGGTTGAGCCCGGCGATGGCATGGAAATGCAGCTCGACGGCGGCGGTGTCTGCCTCAGCTTCGGCGGCCTCGGGCTTGGCCGCATCCTTGGCACACGCCGTCAGCAGAAGCGCGGTGGCGACTGCGAGTAAAAACCTGGGAATCATCCTGCGTCCTCAATGACGTACTTAGCTATCCGTTGTTCCATGTACTGCGTTGTTAGTGACGCTGTCGGCTGCTGTGCGCTTCGTAGGCACGGCTGAATTCACGCCCGAACAGGTCCTGGAAATCTTCCTGGGCCTCGCGGGAAATATTGCTGTAGAGCTCGGTGAACTGCTGCCAGTACTGGGCCTGGCGCGAGCCGTTGAAAATGCTCGATAGCCCGCCGGGCTTGCCCATGCGCTCTTCGAGCTGCGCCGGTTCAAAGCGCGTCAGCAGGTGCTTGATGGCGGCTTCGACCCCGGCCATGACGGCCAGTTGGTGGGCGCGCAGATCGTCGAAACTGTCGCGCACGGCCAAGTCCGGTGCCATAAACGCCTGATTGCTGTGGCGTAGGAGCAGCAGTAGCGCTTCATCGGCATTCGGGGCGAATTTCAACGGATTGTTTTCCACCGGTTGAATCACCGTCTGCTGCATGCGGAACTCGCCCTTGAGGCTGCTGCGGGCACGCAACACGTCGATCAGGCCTTCGACCATCAGCCGGTAACTGCGGCCGATGCTTTCCATCTGGGCTTCGGCCTGGGCCTTGTAATTCAGGGTGTCCAGCTCCAGCTGTGCGCCGCGCTCGGCGAAGCGCAGCAGGCCGGCGGCGGGTAGGGCGTGGTCCAGCGGGTCGGAAACCGGTAACAGCAGCAGGTCGCAATGCCGCGACAACAGGCTCAGCTGTTGCTCGGCGCCTTCGGTCAGGGCGCGCTCGTCACAGATCACAATCACCAGGCTGCCCGGGCGCAATACTTCCCGGGCTCGGCGCAAGGCCATGCCGAGGGCGTCGGCTTCGGGGCGGCGTTCGGTGTTGAGGCTCTGGTTGACCCGTACCAACCGGTTGAGCAATTGCAGCAGGCTTTGCTTGCTGCGCCGGGGTTTGATTTCGTAGTGCTCGCTGTCACCGAACACCAGCCCGCCGACCCGGTCGTTATGGCCCAGCGCCGCCCAGCCGATCAGGCTCGCCGCCTGAGCCGCCAGCACCGACTTGAACATCTGCCCCGAGCCGAAAAACAAGCGGCAGCTTTGCTCCACCATGATGAAGATCGGCCGTTCGCGCTCTTCATGAAACAGCTTGGTGTGTGGCTCCTGGGTGCGTGCGGTGACGCGCCAGTCGATGGTGCGCACATCGTCGCCGGCCTGATACACCCGCACCTGGTCGAAGTCGACCCCGCGCCCGCGCAGTTTCGAGTGGTGCAGGCCGATCAGCGGGCTGCGCTGGCTCGGCGTGGAAAACAGCTGCACTTCTCGGACGCGATGGCGCATCTCGATCAATTCGCTCAGGGTGACACGGGTTCCATCGCCAGCGTTCATAGGCGTCAAGCGACGGCAACGACGTCGAGAATGCGTTGCACCACGCGGTCCTGGTCGATGCCGGCCGCTTCGGCCTCGAACGACAGAATGATGCGGTGGCGCAGCACGTCGAACAGCACCGCCTGGATGTCTTCCGGGCTGACGAAATCGCGGCCGGCTAGCCAGGCGTGGGCCCGGGCGCAGCGGTCCAGGGCAATCGAGCCACGAGGGCTGGCGCCATAGGCAATCCATTCGGCCATTTCCGGATCGAACTTGGCCGGGGTGCGAGTGGCCATGACCAGTTGCACCAGGTATTCCTCCACCGCATCGGCCATGTACAGGCCGAGGATTTCCTTGCGCGCGGCGAAGATCGCCTGCTGGCTGACGCGCCGCTCGGGCTTGGTTTCACCGTTGAGGGCTTCGCCACGGGCCTGCTGCAGGATGCGGCGCTCGACGGCGGCATCGGGGAAGCCGATTTTCACGTGCATCAGGAAACGGTCGAGCTGGGCTTCGGGCAGCGGGTAGGTGCCTTCCTGCTCGATCGGGTTTTGCGTGGCCATCACCAGGAACAATGGCGACAACTCGTAAGTGCTGCGCCCCACGCTGACCTGGCGCTCGGCCATGGCTTCGAGCAATGCCGACTGCACCTTGGCCGGGGCACGGTTGATTTCGTCCGCCAGCACCAGGTTGTGGAAGATCGGGCCTTGCTGGAACACGAAACTGCCGGTTTCCGGGCGATAGATCTCGGTGCCGGTGATGTCGGCGGGCAGCAGGTCGGGGGTGAACTGGATGCGATGGAACTGGGCCTCGATCCCTTCGGCAAGCTCCTTGATGGCCTTGGTCTTGGCCAGCCCGGGAGCGCCTTCAACCAACATGTGGCCATCGGCGAGCAGGGCAATGAGCAAGCGCTCGATGAGTTTTTCCTGGCCGAGAATCTGCGTTGAAAGAAAGGTTCGCAGCGCAAGCAGCGCTTCACGATGTTCCATCGATGACGGTTCCTGGAGAGGTGAGACTCGGCATTGCGAAAAATGCCAGGCCTGGGGGCGTTACTTTAATGCATCGGAGGGGGTGGAGACTAACGGCGCGGGGGGTATTTTTCGGGAAATGTGGGAAATGTCTGAGGTTTTTTCCGATAGGCGCCTGCCTTTGTGGCGAGGGAGCTTGCTCCCGCTGGGTTGCGCAGCAGCCCCAGCAAGGCTGCCGAGTTTTTCCAGGCAGAACGCAGTTGGCTGGATTGGGGCCGCTTCGCAGCCCAGCGGGAGCAAGCTCCCTCGCCACATTGTGCGGATTTGGCAACTAGGCCCGGATATAGGTCCCGGTGCCCTTGAGAATGTTCTGCAGGGATTCTTCCACTTCGGCCAGATCCGACGCGGCGGTGCCGTGGGTGATTGCCAATTGATCGTGGCCGCCCAATGCATCGGCATTCGCCGCGCCAATCTCCACCAACAGTGTCGTGGCACTCAGGGTGATCTTCAGCCCGTCCAGGGTCGACGGCTCGTAATCCCAGGTGACTTCCACCTCGTCCTCGTCCGGATAACGGGTCACCATGAACATCTCGCCCTTGTCGCCGTGGCAGCAGAGCATGGCCATGTTGTCTTCTTCGTCATCGCACGGGTTGACGATCAGGTGGGCGGTAGTGAGTTGCAATGGCATGGTTAATCCTGTCTGGGGGAGGGCGAAGCAGGGCAATTGTGCCATTGCGGCGAATTTTGTGCTGCATCGTGTGTCAGACCTTGTGGCATGACCTGGCGGGCAATATCAGTCATTTCCGGTACTCGGCGCCCCGGGATTTCTCCGAAAACACCCGGTTGCCCAAGTCGCAACCCGCCGGCAGCGTGCCGATGACCGAATATGTCGCAGCGTCGCAAGCAGCTTGCTTCCTACACTCGTTAAGCTGCGCAACGGATGTGCCTCGCCAGGAGTCTGACCTGCCCGTCGTACCGTCACCTGGCAAGGTGCGCATCTTATGGAAGTTGAATGTGACCTCATTGTCTTGTCCAGCTTCACCCACCTGTCACTCTGAATTCGTTACTGTAGACCGCGAACAGAGCTGACGGTCTCCCCGCAAGGGGATAACACGCGACGCTTCCATCAATAACAAGCCCAAGCGGAGTACCACAGATGGCGTTCTTCACCGCAGCCAGCAAAGCCGACTTCCAGCACCAACTGCAAGCGGCACTGGCGCAGCACATCAGTGAACAGGCACTGCCACAAGTGGCGCTGTTCGCTGAACAATTCTTCGGCATCATTTCCCTGGATGAACTGACCCAGCGTCGCTTGTCCGACCTGGCCGGTTGCACCCTGTCTGCCTGGCGCCTGCTTGAGCGCTTTGATCACAACCAACCGCAAGTGCGGGTCTACAACCCCGATTACGAACGTCATGGCTGGCAATCGACCCACACCGCGGTCGAAGTGCTGCACCACGACCTGCCATTCCTGGTGGACTCGGTGCGTACCGAGCTGAACCGCCGTGGCTACAGCATCCACACCCTGCAAACCACCGTACTCAGCGTGCGTCGTGGCAAGAAGGGCGAACTGCTGGAAATCCTGCCCAAAGGCACCCAGGGCGAAGACGTTCAGCAAGAATCGCTGATGTACCTGGAAATCGACCGCTGCGCCAACGCCGCCGAGCTGAGTGTCCTGAGCAAGGAACTTGAGCAGGTGCTGGGCGAAGTGCGCGTTGCAGTCGCCGATTTCGAACCGATGAAAGCCAAGGTCCAGGAGCTGCTGGCCGGTATCGACGCCAGCCCGTACGTGATCGACGGCGAAGAAAAAGCCGAGATCAAGAGCTTCCTGGAATGGCTGGTGGGCAACCACTTCACCTTCCTCGGCTACGAAGAGTTCGTGGTACGTGACGAGGCGGACGGCGGTCATATCGAATATGACGCCAACTCGTTCCTCGGTCTGACCAAACTGCTGCGCCCGGGCCTGACTACCGACGAGCTGCGCATCGAAGACTACGCGGTGAACTACCTGCGTGAGCCGGCCGTGCTGTCGTTCGCCAAAGCTGCACACCCAAGCCGCGTGCACCGCCCGGCCTACCCGGACTACGTGTCGATCCGCCAGATCGACGCCGACGGCAAGGTCATCAAGGAATGCCGCTTCATGGGCCTCTACACCTCCTCGGTGTACGGCGAAAGCGTGCGGGTGATTCCTTACATCCGTCGCAAGGTGACGGAAATCGAGCGTCGCTCGGGCTTCCAGGCCAAGGCGCACTTGGGCAAGGAACTGGCCCAGGTGGTCGAGGTGCTGCCCCGTGATGACCTGTTCCAGACCCCGGTGGACGAGCTGTTCAGCACCGTGATGTCGATCGTGCAGATCCAGGAACGCAACAAGATCCGCGTGTTTCTGCGCAAGGACCCGTACGGCCGTTTCTGCTACTGCCTGGCCTACGTGCCGCGCGACATCTATTCCACCGAGGTGCGCCAGAAGATCCAGCAAGTGCTGATGGATCGCCTGAAAGCCTCGGACTGCGAGTTCTGGACGTTCTTCTCCGAGTCCGTACTGGCTCGCGTGCAGTTGATCCTGCGGGTAGACCCGAAGAACCGCCTGGACATCGACCCGCTGCAACTGGAAAAAGAAGTGGTGCAGGCCTGCCGCAGCTGGCAGGACGACTACTCCAGCCTGGTGGTGGAAAGCTTCGGCGAAGCCCATGGCACCAACGTGCTGGCTGATTTCCCGAAAGGTTTCCCGGCCGGCTACCGTGAGCGTTTCGCCGCGCATTCGGCCGTGGTCGACATGCAGCACTTGCTCAGCCTGACCGAAGCCAACCCGCTGGTGATGAGTTTCTACCAGCCGCTGGGCCAGGTTTCCGGCCAGCGCGAGCTGCATTGCAAGCTGTATCACGCCGATACGCCGCTGGCGCTGTCCGACGTGCTGCCGATTCTGGAAAACCTCGGCCTGCGTGTCCTGGGTGAATTCCCGTACCGCCTGCGTCATGCCAATGGCCGCGAGTTCTGGATTCACGACTTCGCGTTCATCGCCGCCGAAGGCGTGAACCTCGATATCCAGCAATTGAACGACACCCTGCAGGACGCATTCGTGCATATCGTGCACGGCGATGCCGAAAACGATGCGTTCAACCGCCTGGTGCTGACGGCCGGCCTGCCATGGCGCGACGTGGCGCTGCTGCGTGCGTACGCCCGTTACCTGAAGCAGATTCGCCTGGGCTTCGACCTGGGTTACATCGCCAGCACCCTGAACAACCACACCGACATCGCCCGCGAGTTGACCCGGTTGTTCAAGACTCGTTTCTACCTGGCGCGCAAGCTCACCGCCGAAGACCTCGAAGACAAGCAGCAACGCCTGGAACAAGCGATCCTCACGGCCCTGGACGACGTTCAGGTGCTCAACGAAGACCGCATCCTGCGTCGCTACCTGGACCTGATCAAGGCCACCCTGCGGACCAACTTCTACCAGGCTGACGCCAACGGCCAGAACAAGTCGTACTTCAGCTTCAAGTTCAACCCGCACGCGATTCCTGAACTGCCCAAGCCAGTGCCGAAGTTTGAAATCTTCGTCTACTCGCCACGGGTTGAAGGCGTGCACCTGCGCTTTGGTAACGTCGCTCGCGGCGGCTTGCGCTGGTCCGACCGTGAAGAAGACTTCCGTACCGAAGTGCTGGGCCTGGTAAAAGCCCAGCAAGTGAAGAACTCGGTGATTGTGCCGGTGGGCGCCAAGGGCGGTTTCCTGCCGCGTCGCCTGCCGTTGGGCGGCAGCCGGGACGAGATCGCGGCCGAGGGCATCGCCTGCTACCGCATCTTCATTTCCGGCCTGCTGGACATTACCGACAACCTGAAAGACGGCGCCCTGGTGCCACCGTTGAACGTGGTGCGCCACGACAACGATGACCCGTACCTGGTGGTGGCCGCGGACAAGGGCACTGCGACCTTCTCCGACATCGCCAACGGCATCGCCATCGACTACGGTTTCTGGCTGGGTGACGCGTTCGCTTCCGGTGGTTCTGCCGGTTACGACCACAAAAAAATGGGCATCACCGCCAAGGGCGCGTGGGTGGGGGTGCAGCGTCATTTCCGTGAGCGCGGCATCAACGTCCAGCAAGACAGCATCACCGTGGTGGGCGTGGGCGACATGGCCGGCGACGTGTTCGGCAACGGCCTGTTGATGTCCGACAAGCTGCAACTGGTCGCGGCCTTCAACCACCTGCACATCTTCATCGATCCAAACCCGAACCCGGCCAACAGCTTCGCTGAACGTCAGCGCCTGTTCGACCTGCCGCGCTCGGCCTGGACCGACTACGACACCAGCATCATGTCCGAAGGCGGCGGTATCTTCTCGCGCAGCGCGAAGAGCATTGCCATTTCGCCGCAGATGAAAGAACGCTTCGACATCCAGGCTGACAAGCTGACCCCGACCGAACTGCTGAACGCCTTGCTCAAGGCGCCGGTGGACCTGTTGTGGAACGGCGGTATCGGCACCTACGTCAAGGCCAGCACCGAGAGCCACGCCGATGTGGGCGACAAGGCCAACGACGCCCTGCGCGTCAATGGCAACGAGCTGCGCTGCAAGGTGGTGGGCGAGGGCGGTAACCTCGGCATGACCCAGCTGGGTCGTGTGGAATTCGGCCTCAATGGCGGCGGTTCCAACACTGACTTCATCGACAACGCCGGTGGTGTGGACTGCTCCGACCACGAAGTGAACATCAAGATCCTGCTCAACGAAGTGGTGCAGGCCGGTGACATGACCGACAAGCAGCGCAACCAGTTGCTGGCGAGCATGACCGACGAAGTCGGCAGCCTGGTGTTGGGCAACAACTACAAGCAAACCCAGGCCCTGTCCCTGGCTGCCCGCAAAGCCTTCGAGCGCGTGGCCGAGTACAAGCGCCTGATGAGCGACCTGGAAGGCCGTGGCAAGCTGGACCGCGCCATCGAGTACCTGCCGACCGAGGAGCAGCTCAACGAGCGCGCCGCTGCGGGCAAGGGCCTGACCCGTCCGGAGCTGTCGGTACTGATCTCCTACAGCAAGATCGACCTCAAGGAAGCGTTGCTCAAATCCCTGGTGCCGGATGACGACTACCTGACCCGTGACATGGAGACCGCTTTCCCGCCGAGCCTGGTGGCGAAGTTCTCCGAAGCCATGCGTCGCCACCGTCTGAAGCGCGAGATCGTCAGCACCCAGATCGCCAACGACCTGGTCAACCACATGGGCATCACCTTCGTTCAGCGCCTCAAAGAGTCCACCGGCATGAGCCCGGCGAACGTGGCGGGCGCCTACGTGATCGTGCGTGACATCTTCCACCTCCCGCACTGGTTCCGTCAGATCGAAGCCCTGGACCACCAGGTCTCGGCCGACGTGCAACTGGAGCTGATGGACGAGCTGATGCGCCTGGGCCGCCGTGCCACGCGCTGGTTCCTGCGCAGCCGTCGCAACGAACAGGATGCCGGGCGTGATGTTGCGCACTTCGGTCCGCACCTTGCCGCGCTGGGCCTCAAGCTCGACGAACTGCTGGAAGGCCCGACCCGCGAAGGTTGGCAGAACCGTTACCAGGCTTACGTCGAAGCCGGTGTGCCGGAGTTGTTGGCGCGCATGGTTGCAGGCACTACCCACCTGTACACCCTGCTGCCAATCATCGAAGCCGCCGACGTGACAGGCCAAAGTGCGGCAGACGTCGCGAAGGCTTACTTCGCCGTCGGCAGCGCCCTGGACTTGCCGTGGTACCTGCAGCAGATCAGCAGCCTGCCCGTGGGCAACAACTGGCAGGCCCAGGCCCGCGAAGCCTTCCGCGATGACGTGGATTGGCAGCAACGGGCGATCACCATTTCCGTACTGCAAATGGCCGATGCGCCAGAAGACATGGAAGCCCGCGTGGCCCTGTGGCTTGAGCAGCACCAGGACATGGCTGATCGCTGGCGCACCATGATGGTAGAGATTCGTGCTGCAGTCGGCACGGACTACGCCATGTACGCGGTAGCCAACCGTGAGTTGCTGGACCTGGCGATGAGCGGTCAATCGGTGCTGTAACTGGCTTGATTGAGCGGTAAAACCAAAAGCCCGGTATCGAAAGATATCGGGCTTTTTTGCATTTGATTATCGGCGTGTTATCTCAACTTGTGGCGAGGGAGCTTGCTCCCGTTGGGCTGCGCAGCAGTCCCGTTTTTGGGGCCGCTGCGCGTCCCAGCGGGAGCAAGCTCCCTCGCCACAGGTTAAAACAGTGTGATCAATTGCTGCGTAGTAGCTTGGCTTCCAGATGATCCAGATGCCGGGTCATCAAGTTGACGGCTTTGCCGGCATCGCCATGCTCCACCGCATCCACAATTGCCCTATGTTCCTGCCATGCGCAATACGTGCAAGCCTTGGCCTCAAACTGCGCAATCGCCAATGAGGTCAGCGGCACCAGGCTGTTGAGAAACTGTGCCAACGGTGCATTCCCGGCGATGGCTGCCAGTTGCAGGTGAAACTCCCCGGAGAGCCGAATCGCCGGGCCACGTTCGTCACGCTCGATGCAGTCGCGCTCCCGTGCGATCAACTCCCGCAGTTGGCGGATCTGCGCCGGTTTCGCCTGGGCACACGCCAACTGCACCACGGTGATTTCCGTCAGGCGCCGCGCCTCGAGAATCTGCTGGGTCTGTTGTGCATCCGGTGCCGCCACCTGGGCGCGGTGGTTGGGCCGCAGGATGATCACTTGCTGGTGCGACAGCCGCGCCAGCACCCGGCGAATCACGCTGCGGCTGACGCCAAAACTTTGCCCGAGGCTCTCCTCGGTAAAACGGCTGGCGGGGGCGATGCGTTGCTCAAGAATGGCGTCGAACAGTGCCGGGTAGATGTCGTCCACCGAGAGTTTCGGCTTGCCCACCAGGCGCAACGGCGTAAAGGGGAAAGGGGTGTGCAGGGCGTGAGCGGTCATGCGCGGTCTCCTGGAAGTCAGCTACCCAGATGGTCATCCGGGATGTTCAAGCGAATGCCCATGCGCAAGCCTTCCTGCAGGATATGCCGGCGCATTTCGGCGCTGGCCAGGGCGCTGTTCTTGTTGCGGATCGCCCGCACCACGGCGTCGTTTTCCTGCAAGCGTTCCGCCAGGTGTTCGGGGGAGTTGCGCAGCACCTGGGCGCTTTGCTTGAGGGCGTTGCTGGTTTGTTGCACCACGTTCTGGAAGATCGGGTTGGAGGTCAGGGCGAACAGTTCTTCGTGGAACGCGATGTAGGCGTTCATCCCGGCTTCGCTGTCGCCGGCGTCGAGGGCTTCGCGCATGTCCATCAGGGTCAGGCGCAGTTGCCCGACTTCCTTGCTGCTGATGGATTGCGCCACTAAACCTACGATAAAGGGCTCGAGGGTGTAGCGCAGTTGCAGGATGTCTTCGAGGCTGGCGTCCGCCACGCCGCTGTCCTGGGCCTGGGATTCGCTGAGGGTGGTTTCCAGCACCACCACGCCCTTGCCGGGCATGGAGCGTACCAGGCCGAGGGTTTCCAGCACGATCACCGCTTCGCGCAGGCTCGGGCGGCTGATGCCCATTTGCTCGGCCAGTTCACGCTGGCCGGGCAGCATCTCGCCGCGCCGCCACTGACCCCTCGCCAGGGCGGCGCGCAGTTTTTCTACCACTGAATTGACGACGGTTGACGAGGTAATCACGTGTGGCTCCCTTTAAATTGAACTGTCTGCTTTGTGTGGCGAGGGAGCTTGCTCCCGCTGGACTGCGCAGCAGGCCCATTTTTTGGGGCCGCTTCGCGCCCCAGCGGGAGCAAGCTCCCTCGCCACAGGGGGTGAGTCTGTCTCATCAGAACTCTTGGTGGGCGGGCAGCACCGGTTTCTTGGCCTGGAAGGCATACCCTTGTTGACCGTCCAGCACCTTGTTGGCGCGCTGGATATCGATGTCTTTTTCCCAGCGGGCGATGGCCACGGTGGCGACGCAGTTGCCGATCAGGTTGGTCAGCGCCCGGCCAATGCCCATGAACCAGTCCACCGCCAGCACCAGCACCAGGCCCACCACCGGAATCGCCGGGATTGCGGTGAGTGTCGCCGCCAGAATCACCAGTGCCGAACCCGGAATCCCGTGGGCGCCCTTGGAGGTGATCAGCGACACCAGCAGGATGGTCAGCAGGTCGGTCATCGACAGCGGTGTGCCGGTGGCATTGGCGATAAACACGATGGCCAGGGTCAGGTAGATCGAAAAACCGTCGAGGTTGAACGAGTACCCGGTCGGAATCACCAGGCCCACGGTGGAGCTGCCAATGCCAAGGTGTTCCAGTTTACGCATGATCTGTGGCAACACGGCATCGGAGGACGCGGTGCCCATCACGATCAACAGTTCTTCCCGCAGGTACTTGAGCAGCGGCATCATCCGCAGGCCCGACAGGCGCATCACCAGCCCCAGAATCACCGCGACGAACAGGAAGCACGTAAGGTAGAACAGGCCCACCAGGCTGCCCAGGTGTTGCAGGGAATCCAGGCCGTAGGTGCTGGTGGTGAAGGCGATGGCGCCGAACACGCCGATGGGCGCCAGGCGCACGATCATGCCCATGATGCGGAAGATCACGTGGCTCAGCTCGTTGATCAACCGAGAGATGCCGGAAGCGGCTTCGCCCACCAGGTTCAGCGCGCTGCCGAACAACACGGAAAACAACAGCACTTGCAGCACGTTGTTATCCGCGAAGGCGCCGATCACCGAGTTGGGGATCAGGTCCATCAGGAACTGGCTGGTGCCCTTGATGTGTTGGCCACGGTCTGCCAGTTCATTCAGGCCGGCAGACGACAGTTGCTCCAGGTGGATATTGGCGCCGGTGCCGATCCCGGTGCTGAAGGCCATGATCAGGCCGATCACCAGGGCCACGGTGGTCAGTGCTTCGAAGTAGATCACCGACTTGAGGCCGATGCGCCCGACTTTCTTCAAGTCGCCGGCGCCGGAAATACCGCTGACCACCACGCAGAAGACGATCAGGCCAATCAGCATTTTGATCAGCTTGATGAAGCCGTCACCCAGGGGTTTGAGTTGCGAGGAGAATTCAGGGAGGGCGAGGCCGCAGATTATGCCGATCACCAGGCCAATCACGACTTGCAGGAAAATCGAACGCGAGCACCATCTGAGCATGGGAAGGATCTCTATTCGGTGCCCTGGTGGGTCCAGGGCTTAATTGTTGTGGTCTGACCGGTATGTCCAGTGCGGGGCCAGTCTACGCTCGGTTTTTTTCAAGTCGCAAGTAAATATTACGCGGATGGCAGGTCCCGGTCTGACCAGTTGGTCCGCAAGGTTCGTACTTGAGCGGTTGGCGGCCCGGAATTTTTTTCGCTTATCATCCCGGGCTTGGTTCACAGGGTGAGTTATGGATATTCCAGGATTGATCACGGACGCGGCGGGCGTCACCAGCTGTACGTGGCGCACGGCGGCGCCGGAGTACCCGGATTACCACGACCACGAATGGGGCGTGCCGGTGGCCGATGACATTGCGCTGTACGAGAAGATTTGCCTGGAAGGTTTTCAGGCCGGCATGGCGTGGATCACCATCCTGCGCAAGCGCGAGGCGTTTCGCCGGGCGTTCGAGGGCTTTGATTTTCGCCGGGTGGCGCGGTACACCGAGCAGGACATCGAGCGATTGATGGCCGACCCGGGTATCGTGCGCAATCGCGCCAAGATCGTGTCCACCATCAACAACGCCCGGCGCGCCTGTGAGCTGGTGGATGAGACCGGTTCGCTGGCGGCGTGGCTGTGGTCGTTTGAACCGGCCGCCGATGAGCGCCCGGCGGTGGTGGACATGGCGTACTGGACGGCCAACCCCACGTCAGCCGCGTCAACACGTTTGTCCAAGGCCCTGAAGAAACGTGGCTGGAGCTATGTGGGCCCGACCACGATGTATGCGTTCATGCAGGCGATGGGCATGGTCAACGACCACCTTGAAGGCTGTACCTGCCGGTCTCGAATCGAACACCTGCGCCACCACTTCAAACGACCCTGAGCCACTGACTGTGCGCGGTTAAAACTGTGGGAGCCGGCAAGCCAGCTCCCACAGGAGGGTTCGGTGGCGCGGGTTAGTGGGGCAGCGGCGTGAGCACGTCGGCCTTGTCATCCATCACCATCACTACCAGCAGTTTCGCCGGTTCGGTCTGGCTGGCATTGCTGGATTCAAAGTGCCGCGAGCCGGCAGGTTCATAGAACGATTGGCCGACCTTGTAGGTGATCGCCTTCTCATCGTTGACCCGCGAGGTAATTGCACCTTCCAGCACATAGGCCACGGCCGTGCCGGTGTGGCTATGGGGCACGGTGGCCTGGCCCGGCGCATAGTCCACGGTGAGCATCACGGTTTTCTTGCCGGGGACGTTGGCCAGGGCGTGTTCCTGCAACACGTTGATCTTTTCCTGGTTGTACACCGGGTCGTGGGCAAAGGCGCTTAACGAGGCCAGCAGCAGGGTGGTGCCGAGCAGTACTTTCATGGTGAGGCTCCGAGTGAGTCGAGACCCGTTCACCCTAGGCCCCGATCCGGATTTGACCAATAGCCAATCCGGCGGAAATTCCCTCAGCCAATCTGTCGCAGGATATCCCGCACCACGTCCAGCGCCGGGTCAATGTCCAGGGTTTCGATCGCGCCAAACCCGATCTTCAGTCCCTCGCGTACCGGTGTGTCGTGGAAAAACACGCTCAGCGGATAGAGCCCCACGTCAGCCTCCCGTGCCAATTGGGTGAGCTGCGGAATATTCACCGGCACCTTGCACAGTGCGGCCAGATGGAACCCGGCCACGGTGGGCACCACGTCGAACCACGGCGAGAGGTCCCCCGCCAGGCGCTGCAGAATCCGTTCCCGGCGCCCGGCATATACCCCATGGCAGCGCCGAATGTGCTTGAGCAGGTAGCCTTCGCTGATGAACTTGGCCAGGGCCCATTGCGGCAGGGTGGAGCTGTGCTGGTCGGTGAGTTGCTTGGCCTTGAGCACCGCGCCGAAAATCGCCGGCGGCAACACCGTGTAGCCCAGGCGCAACTCCGGCAGCAGGGTTTTCGAGAAGGTCCCGACGTAGGCGACCACGCCGCGGGTGTCCATGCTTTGCAGGGAGTCGGTGGGGCGGCCCTCGTAGCGGAATTCGCTGTCGTAGTCATCCTCGATCACGATGGCGCCCAACGCCAGCGCACGTGCCAGCA
>NZ_JACARK010000857.1:0-1333 GCF_013386655.1 Pseudomonas sp. K5002
TGGGCAACGGCGACAGCGACACCTTCATCGCCGTGCAACCGGTGGCAGACCCGGGCCCCTCGGTGGCCGTGGGACTGCGGCCGGACACACCGGCCTACAAGGCATTGTTCGAAGGCATCATGAACCTCGGCTACCCCGGCACATCGACCCGCTACCCGGCGGGCTACAAGGTGATGGGCGTCCAGCAGTTGTTCAAGCTCGACACCGAGCGCCAGCATCTGGCGGATCGCTACGAAGATGGCCTGGCCCACAACTTCATTGCCCAGAAGGAAATTCGCGGGTTCATCGAGATGCTGCGCCAGGACAAGATCGCGGGGGCGCGGTACTACTTCACCCCGGTGCACGGCGCGTTGATTGTCTATGAGCCCAGCTATCACGCGGACGAAAGCCAGTTGCTGCGCGATGACTGGATCGACGAAGACACGGGTGTGGTGAAGGTCAAGCCCAGCGAGGTGATCCGCCGGTTGGCGACCTCGGGCAAGCTGACCATCCTGGAAACCGATCGCTTCTGGCAACCCCGCAGCCAGGTGGCGCGGCGCTTGTTGCATGCATTCAAGCAGGCCGACCAGGGGGTTTAACGCCGCCGCATCAGCCCGATAAAAAACAGCCCGCCAATGGCCGCCGTGGCCACGCCGATGGGCAGGTCTTCGGGGGCAATCATTGTGCGGGCCGCCACATCCACCCACACCAGGAACACACTGCCCAACAGCACGCACACCGGCAGCAAACGCCGGTGTTCGGCACCTACAAGGCGCCGGGCAATGTGCGGCACCATCAGCCCGACAAAGCCGATGGAGCCGCTGATGGACACCAGCACGCCGGTCATCAGCGAGGCGATCAAAAACACCTTGAGCCGCACATTGCGCGCGTTCAGGCCCAGGGTCACGGCGGTCTGCTCGCCGGCCATCAGCGCGTTCAACGGGCGAGCCATCCCCAGCAGCAACACCAGCCCCAGCAACACGGTGGCGAAGGGAATGGCCAGCAGTTCCCAGCGCGCCAACCCGAGGCCGCCGAGCATCCAGAACATCACCGCCGAGGCCGCGCGATGGTCGCCCATGAACAGCAGCAAATTCGCCACCGCCATCATCACGAACGACACCGCCACCCCGCACAGCAACAGGCGGTCACTCTCCAGCCGACCGTTGCGACTGGCCACCGCCAGCACCACGATCATGCTCAGCAACGCACCGATGAACGCCGCGATGGGCAGGGTCAGCAGGCCGATCACTTCACCCACATGCAGCACCACGATCACCGCGCCGAGGGTGGCGCCGGAGGTCACGCCCAGCAGGTGCGGATCCGCCAGCGGGTTGCGCGTTACCGCCTGCAACAC
>NZ_JACARK010000858.1:0-3909 GCF_013386655.1 Pseudomonas sp. K5002
GCTCGAGCCCGGCCCGGTGCGGGAGGTTTTCGAGGGTCGACAGCAAATGAGTGATCAGCTCAAGGGCATGGCGTGGGTCCCATTGCAGGGTACGTTCCAGGCCCGGATGCTCGAAGTCGGCCAGCGCCTGGCTCATCCGCCCGCAGAGTTCGCCGAAGCCTGCGATCACCTCGCGCCCCAGATGGGGCAGATGGGTCAGCGGCTGGCCGTCGATGTAGTCCAGCAACCGCAGGTGCACGGTTTGCCCGGCGACGGTCTCGGTCAGCAGTTCTTCGCCAGCAAGCGACGAGATCACCTTGGGCACCCGTACATCCGAATGGCCCTGCAGATGCTTCAAAGCGGCGTGCTGGGCCTGCAACTCGACGGCGGCGTAGTCGCCCCGGCAGATTTTCAGCACAAAGCGGCCACGCTCGCTGTCGATACGGTAATTGAGGTCTTGCTGGCTGCCGAGGGACTGCAACGCCCCACCCAGGCCGTAATGCTGCTCAAGTAGCTGCGTCGCAGGCACAGGCCCGACTTGCGGGCATGGCAGGCTGGCGCGATGAATCAACGTGGCGAGCAACATGTGAAGACCCCTGGCTTTTTTATCAGGCGCTTATATCGCCATTGTTGACGGGGGTTACGCAACCCCTAGTCCCGCGCAGTGCCGTCAATCTGACTGTGGCCCCTTGCACCACTTGGCTCCACAACTCAAGCTATGCTCCATTCGCTTAATGTCTGTCTAAGGAAAAGGGCCTCCGACATGCGCATTCTCATCACCGGCGGCGCCGGATTCATCGGCTCCGCTCTGATCCGGCACCTGATTCAACACACCGGGCACGAAGTGCTCAACCTGGACAAATTGACCTACGCCGGCAATCTTGAGTCGCTGGCCAGCATCGCGAGCAACAGCCGCTACGAGTTCGTCCAGGCCGATATCATCGACCAGGCCACCGTCAGCGCCGTCCTGGCGCGCTTTGAGCCCCACGCGATCATGCACCTGGCGGCCGAGTCTCATGTGGACCGTTCCATCGACGGCCCGTCGGATTTTATCCAGACCAATATCGTCGGTACCTACAGCCTGCTGGAGGCCGCACGCGGTTATTGGCAGAAGCTGGAAGAACCGGCCAAGAGCGCCTTCCGCTTCCACCACATCTCCACCGATGAAGTGTATGGCGACCTGCACGGCGTCGACGACCTGTTCACCGAAACCACGCCCTACGCCCCAAGCTCGCCGTACTCGGCCAGCAAGGCCGCGTCCGATCACCTGGTACGCGCCTGGCAGCGCACTTACGGCCTGCCGGTGCTGTTGACCAATTGCTCGAACAACTACGGGCCGTTCCACTTTCCCGAGAAGCTGATTCCGCTGGTGATCCTCAACGCCCTCGCAGGTAAACCATTGCCGGTGTACGGCGACGGCCTGCAAGTGCGCGACTGGCTGTTCGTCGAAGACCACGCCCGCGCGCTGTTCAAAGTGGTGACTGAAGGTGTGGTAGGCGAGACCTACAACATCGGCGGCCATAACGAGCAGAAGAATATCGACGTGGTGCGCAGCATCTGCGGCCTGCTGGAAGAACTGGCACCACAACGCCCGGCGGGCGTGGAGAAATTCACTGACCTGATCACTTTCGTCAAGGATCGCCCGGGCCACGACCAGCGCTATGCGATCGACGCCAGCAAGATCGAGCGCGAATTGGGCTGGGTGCCCGAAGAAACCTTTGAAACCGGCCTGCGCAAAACCGTGCAGTGGTACCTCGATAACCTGGAATGGTGCCGCAGGGTCCAGGACGGCAGTTATCAAGGCGAACGACTGGGCAACACCGACTTTAAGGATCTGATCGCATGATGAAGGGAATCGTACTGGCCGGTGGCTCCGGCACGCGTTTGCACCCCATTACCCTGGGCGTTTCCAAGCAACTGTTGCCGGTGTATGACAAGCCGATGATCTACTACCCGATCTCGGTGCTGATGCTGGCCGGGATCAAGGAAATCCTGGTGATCTCCACCCCGGTAGACCTGCCGCAATACCGCAACCTGTTGGGCGATGGCAGCCAGTTTGGCGTGCGGTTCACTTATGCGGAGCAGCCGTCCCCGGACGGCCTGGCCCAGGCGTTCTTGATTGGCGAAGAGTTTATCGGCGATGACCCGGTATGCCTGATCCTGGGCGACAACATCTTCCACGGCCAGCACTTCGGCGAACAACTGCGCACTGCTGCCGAACGCCCATCTGGCGCCACGGTATTCGGTTACTGGGTCAAGGACCCGGAGCGTTTCGGCGTGATCGACTTCGACAGCCAGGGCCGCGCGCTGTCCATCGAGGAAAAACCAGCCAAGCCAAAGTCGAGCTACGCGGTGACCGGCCTGTATTTCTACGACAACGACGTGATCAGGATCGCCAAGGCAGTCAAGCCATCGCCACGGGGCGAGTTGGAGATCACCGACGTCAACAACGCCTACCTCAAGCGTGGCGACCTGCACGTGGAGCGCTTCGGCCGTGGTTTCGCCTGGCTCGACACCGGCACCCACGACAGCCTGCTGGAGGCCTCGACGTATGTGCAGACCATCGAGCACCGCCAGGGTTTGAAAGTGGCGTGCCTGGAAGAAATCGCCTACGAGAACGGCTGGATCGACCGTGACCACTTGCTGGAGCGGGCCAAGTACTTCGGCAAGACCGGCTACGGCCAATACCTGTATTCACTGGCCGGGGAGCAAAAATGAAGGTCACCGACACGTCGTTGCCGGGCGTATTGATCATCGAACCGAAAGTGTTCGGTGACGAGCGCGGCTTTTTCTACGAAAGCTTCAACGCCCGCGCCTTCGAAGAGGCCACCGGGCTCAAGCGTGATTTCGTGCAGGACAACCACTCGCGCTCGCAAAAAGGCGTGCTGCGCGGCCTGCATTACCAGCTCGAACATACCCAGGGCAAACTGGTGCGCGTCATCGCCGGCGAAGTGCTGGATGTGGCCGTCGACATCCGCCGCAGCTCGCCCAACTTCGGGCAATGGGTGGGCGTGCGGCTTAGCGCCGATAACCATCGCCAGTTGTGGGTACCGGAAGGTTTCGCCCACGGCTTTGTGGTGCTGAGCGACTACGCCGAGTTCCTCTACAAGACCACCGATTACTACCAGCCGAGCGCCGAGCGTTGCATCCTCTGGAACGACCCGACGCTGGCCATCGACTGGGAACTGACGGAGACGCCGCAACTGTCTGCCAAGGACCAGGCCGGGAAAAGCCTGCAAGAGGCCGACCTGTTCCCATGAAAATCCTTATCAGCGGCCAACATGGCCAAGTCTCCCGGGAGTTGCAACAGCGCCTCCGGGGCCTGGGCGAGTTGATCGTACTGGGCCGCGATCAACTGGACCTGGCGCATCCCGAGCAGATCCGCGACCAGGTACGCGCCCATCGCCCGGGCCTGATCATCAACGCAGCCGCCCATACGGCCGTCGATCAAGCCGAGAGCGAGCCGGACGTGGCCTTCGCCATCAACGCCACCGCGCCCGGGATTTTCGCCGAGGAAGCCAAGGCACTGGGCATTCCGCTGATTCACTATTCCACCGACTACGTGTTCGACGGCAGCAAGGCCGCGCCCTACAACGAGGACGACGCAACCAACCCGCTGGGCGTCTATGGCGCAAGCAAGCTGGCGGGCGAACAGGCGATCGCGGCCATCGGCGGTGAACACCTGATCCTGCGCACCAGCTGGGTCTACTCGACCCACGGCAAGAACTTCCTGCTGACCATGCAACGCCTGCTGCAGGAAAAACCGCAGATGCGCATCGTCGCCGACCAGATCGGCGCGCCAACCTGGGCCGGGACCATCGCCAACAGCACCCGTGCACTGATCGAGCGCTGGCAGGCGGGCGAGGCCGGGGATTGGGGTGTCTACCACCTGACGGCCCAGGGCGAGACCTCGTGGTTCGGCTTTGCCCA
>NZ_JACARK010000859.1:0-4472 GCF_013386655.1 Pseudomonas sp. K5002
ACCGCCGCCTGGGCGTCCTCGGCCAGGAGCAACAGGCCGCCCAGCGCGATGCAGGCCAGGGCGCGGCTTACCATGTCACCGTCACTTTGAGCAGGTCGGAATAACGCCCCACGGCCGGTATTTCCTTGAGCGGCTCGATGCGTCCATAAAGTGGCAAGTCCACCGTGCCGGAATCGGGCACGCGGCCGCTCAACGGTACGTCCACGGCCAAGGGGATGCGGCGTGCGGCATCGGCATAAATTCGATAGGGAATGGGTTTGATCGAGGGGGCAGCAGCGCCCAGGTAACGTACTTCGCCGATGCCGCCATGCAGGCCGCCGTCGACACGCATCTGATACGGCGTATCCGGGTTGCACTCCAGGCGTGGCTGGCGCTGGCTGATCAAGGCTGCACTCAACGGGCCTGCCGGGTCATCCAGCCGGGAGCCGCTGCCGAAATCCAGTACGCCGAGCTGCTCGATCCCTGCTTCACGCGTGGTGCCGACCAACTGGCACCCCCGCTGCACGTCGATACGCACCTCAACCTGGAGCTGTGCGCCATAAACCGTGTTGCAGAGCATCGCGCTCATGATTGCCAAGACTGCGTGTCCCTTCACTGCCCCAAATCCTTATACAGGGGTGACTGCTGTGTATGAGGTTAGTCACTTGAAGGGAATCCGCCAGTCAGGTCGGTGTTTTGGATCCATTGACCCATGCCTTTTCCAGATAGCTCGCGCCGTGCTTCTCTATTGGTCAAACCGCAACCGGCGCTCTAAAGTGAGCGACCACCGAAACACAGAGTGACTGACATTGGCTGCTTTACCGCCCCTGCTCAAACGGTTGCTGGGTAAACCCGCGGCGACCACCGCCGCCCCCGGTATCAGCGCATTCTTCCAGGGCAAGGCCCGGCAACAGGGCTATACCCTCAGCCCAAGCCAGCAACAGGTGATCGAGACCATGGCCCGGCAAACCGACCATCTGCTGGCCGGGCGCCCTACCCGCAGCCTGTACCTGCACGGCGCCGTCGGCCGGGGCAAGAGCTGGTTGCTGGACGGCTTTTTCCAGGCGTTGCCGATTGCCGAGAAACAGCGCGTGCACTTCCACGACTTTTTCGCCCGTCTGCACCAGGGAATGTTTGCCCATCGCCAGCAGCGCGATGCCTTGGCCGTGACTCTGGATGAGTTGCTCGATGGCTGCCGCGTGCTGTGCTTCGACGAGTTTCACGTACATGATATCGGCGATGCGATGCTGATCAGCCGCCTGTTCAAGGCCCTGTTCCGGCGCGGAGTCTGGGTGCTGGTAACCTCCAATTATCCGCCCGCCGGGTTGCTGCCGAACCCCTTGTACCATCAGCGGTTCAAGCCGGTGATCGAGCTGATCAGCGCGCGCATGGACGTCATGGAAGTCAGCGCCCCCCAGGATTTTCGCAGCCTGGCCCAGGCCCATGGCGATCAGCGGTTCAGCGCTGGCCAGTTCGTGTGGCCGGGGACTGCCGCGCAACGCCAAGCCCTGGGCCTGCCGTCAGCGGATCAGGCCCCGGTCAGCCTGACCGTCGGAGCCCGGCAATTGACTGCCCGCTGGCACCAGGACCGCAGCATTGCCTTCACCTTCAGCGACCTGTGCGAACAACCGACCGCCGTCATGGACTACCTGCAGCTGTGCCGCGACTATGAACGCTGGATCATCGACGGCCTGCCGCATCTGGCGGACTGTCCGATTGCCGCCCAGCAACGGTTCATCAACCTGGTGGACGTGCTCTACGACCAGGACAAGCAATTGGTGCTGATCGGCGAGCAGCCGCTGGAGCAATCCCTGAGCGGCCAGGCCATCGATTTGGCGCGCACCGCCAGCCGCCTGGGGCAGTTGCAGAAGATCGGGCCGCAACCCGCTATCATGAGCGCCATTCACGCCCCTATTGCCGAGTGACGCGCCGTTCATGGATACCCTTGCCCAACTCAAGGCCGGCCAATTGGCCGGCATCAAACGCCTGGACCTGCGCTGTGGGCTGACCGAGTTCCCCCGGGAAATCTTCGACCTGGCCGACTCCCTGGAAATCCTCAACCTGACCGGCAATGCCCTGAGCAGCCTGCCGGATGACCTGCACCGCCTGCCCCATTTGCGCGTGCTGTTCTGTTCGGAAAACGCCTTTACCGAACTGCCGCAATGCCTGGGCCAGTGCGCGCAGTTGAGCATGATCGGCTTCAAGTCGAACCAGATCAGCAGTGTCCCGGCGACGTCGCTGCCACCCTTGCTGCGCTGGCTGATCCTCACCGATAACCACATCAGCCAATTGCCGGACGAACTGGGTGAACGGCCTTTGCTGCAAAAACTGATGCTGGCCGGTAACCACCTGGAGCAGTTGCCGCAAAGTCTCGCCCAGTGCAAAAACCTCGAATTGATCCGCATCGCTTCCAACCGCATGACCCGCCTGCCGGACTGGTTGCTGGGTTTGCCGAGCCTGACCTGGCTGGCCTACGCCGGTAATCCGGTAGAGATGGCCGTGGAAGAGGCCCGCCATGACGCGACGCCGAATATTCCCTGGTCAGAGCTGGTGCTGGGCGAAGTGTTGGGCGAAGGCGCCTCCGGCATCATCCGCAAGGCGTCCTGGACCCCGCCAGGCGGGCCGGCCAAGGCGGTTGCGGTCAAACTGTACAAAGGCAGCATCACCAGCGACGGCTCGCCGTTGCACGAAACGCATGCCTGCATTGCCGCCGGATTGCATGCCAATTTGATCAAGGTGGAAGGCCGGGTCGTCGAGCATCCCCAAGGCCAGGCGGCGCTGGTGATGCAACTGATCGAACCGAGCTACCGCAACCTCGCGGCCCTGCCGAGCCTGGCGTCGTGCACCCGGGATATCTACGAGCCCACCACCCGTTTCAGCGCGGATGTGGCGCTGCGCATGGCCCGGGGCATCGCTTCGGTGGCGGCGCACCTGCACGCGCAAGGCATCACCCACGGTGATCTGTACGGCCACAACATTCTGTGGAATGAAGCCGGTGAATGTCTGCTTGGGGACTTTGGTGCAGCGTCGTTTCACGCCACGGTCGACAGCCAGGAAACCCGCGCGTTGCAGCGCATCGAAGTCAGGGCGTTCGGGGTGTTGCTGGGGGAATTGCTGGAAAGGATTGATGCGGGGTTGAACGAGCAACAGCGCGTGGCACTGGAAGCCTTGCGGGACAACTGCTGCCAGCCGGATGTGTTGGTCCGGCCTGGGTTCGAGGAAATCACAAGCTTGTTGCAGTCTTCCAAACTCCACTAAACCCAATGTGGGAGCGGGCTTGCTCGCGAATGCGGTGTGTCAGTCAATAGATACTTGGCTGGTACACCGTATTCGCGAGCAAGCCCGCTCCCACATTTGGACCGGGTTCACATCAAATCAGAATTAACCCGCCAACCCGACGAACATGTCCTGCACGTCATCATGGTTGTCCAGGCCTTCCAGGAAGGCTTCGACTTCGGCCATCTGCTCATCGCTCAAACCGCTCACCGGGTTCTTCGCGATGTAGCCCAGCTTGGCCGACAGCACGGTGAAACCCTGCTCCGGCAAGGCTTTCTGCACGGCGTCCAGGTCGGTGGTCTCGGTGATGAACAGGGTCGTGCCTTCTTCTTCGCCTGCCTCGAAATCCTGGGCACCGGCCTCAATCGCGGCCATTTCCGGATCGGCTTCCGGGCTGTCCGGCGAGGCTTCGATCAGGCCTACATGGTTGAAGTCCCAGGCCACGGAGCCGGACGCGCCGAGTTGCCCCTTGCGGAACGCCACACGGATTTCCGCCACGGTGCGGTTGATGTTGTCGGTCACGCATTCAACGATCAGCGGCACCTGGTGCGGGGCAAAACCTTCGTAGGTTACGCGGTGGTATTGCACGGTCTCACCGAGCAGACCGGCGCCTTTCTTGATCGCGCGTTCCAGGGTTTCCTTGGGCATCGAGGCCTTTTTGGCCTGCTCCACCACCAGGCGCAAATGTGCGTTGGTAGCAGTGTCGGCACCGTTGCGGGCGGCAATGGTGATCTCTTTCACCAGCTTGCCGAAGATCTTGCCCTTGGCATTGGATGCCGCTTCTTTATGTTTGACTTTCCACTGTGCGCCCATGACTCACTCTCTTCTGTCCATCGCGCCGAGACGTCTACTGGCCGGCGCTTTGGGGGCAGAGTTTATAGCGCTGAAACACTCTAATCCACCAAAAAACCGGCCATGCCCCTCAGGTCCGCAAGGGATTGATGGCGCGCTCACGGTCGGGCACGAAGTCGCCCACCTGCGCCAGCACCGCCGGCCTGGCGTTCCAGTAGGGCATCAACACCAGCGAGGAAAACAACGCGGCGCCGGCAAACACGATAAACACCGTGACGGTGTCGAAGTAGCCCGGCAACAAGCCGCCCAGGACTGCACCCACCGAACCGCAGCCGTTGACGAACCCCGCAGCCGTCGCGCCGGCCTTGGCGGTGCCGAAGTCGATGGCGGCGGTGCTGCTGATCATCGAGTCCGGCCCGTACAGG
>NZ_JACARK010000860.1:0-588 GCF_013386655.1 Pseudomonas sp. K5002
GCTGAGGAAGCCGGACATGAAGGCATCGCCGGCGCCCAGCACGTTGAGTACTTCCACCCGTACCCCGGGGTAGATCGCGCCGTCTTCAAGGCGGGCCGGGATATCGCCGTGGATCACCGTGCAGCCCTGGGGGCCAAGCTTGACCACCAGGGTGGCCGAGGTCAGGCCACGCACCGTGCGCAATGCCGTGAGCAAATCTTCACTGCCACCGGCAATCAGGAATTCTTCTTCGGTGCCGACGATCAGGTCAAAACGCGGGAGGATTTTCTGCACGTGCTGGCTGACATTCTGGTCGGCCACAAACCGGGTTTCGCCATCGGCCTTGCCGGCCAGGCCCCAGAGCACCGGGCGGTAGTCGATGTCGAGCACGCGTTTGACGTTGTGCTTCTCGGCGTAGTCCAGGGCCTGGATGCTGGCCTTGTACACGCCGTCGGTGGAGAAGTGGGTACCGGTGATCAGCAGCGCCTTGCTGGAAGCAATGAACGCTTCACTGATGTCTTCGGCGCGCAGGGCCATGTCGGCGCAGTTCTCGCGGTAGAACACCAGCGGGAAGGTTTCGCGGTCCTTGAGGCCCAGCAGCACCAGGGC
>NZ_JACARK010000861.1:0-6329 GCF_013386655.1 Pseudomonas sp. K5002
ATGCGCGGCCAGCCGGAGCGAATCAGGATCGCCGCCGCCAGGTTCTCTTTCAACGGTGCCGCGCCCTGCTGCAGGCGGTAGCCGCGCTGGTGCAGGCTGTGGCCGGACAAATCAAGGGAAAGGATCGCTTCGCCACGGTCCAGGCGCAGGTGGATGCGCAGGTCCGGGTTGATCTTGTCGATGGATGGACGTTCGCCGGTCGGGGTGCGCAGCTTGTCGACAATCGCATCCTTGACCTTCAGCGCGCCGAAGTGGGTGTTGTCGATGCCAGAGCCATGGCCGCTGAATTCAACGGCCAGGGTGCCGTCGGCGAGCATGTGGTCTTCCCACTCGATGTCCAGCACCCCGTGGTACAGGTCTTCGGCGTCCTTCATCGGGAAGCGCTTGAGCACCAGCAACACGCGGTTGGCCAGGCGCGACCAGAGGCACAGGCGGTAGGCGGTCTCCATGTCGGCCATGCCGCGCACGGCCGAGGTGTGCTCGCGGGCTTCCTCAAGGCCAAGCCCCACGGCTTCCTCGATCAGCAGGCCTTCGAGGCCCTTTGGGCAAGTGAGGAAGAGTTCAAAACGGTCCGACATGGGGCATTCCAGGCTTTTCAGCAATAAGTGAACGGGCGACGCATCGCGCGTTCGGTTTTCAATCAAGCGCTTTTCTTGAAGAACGCTCGTGTGGCACGAATGTGCCGTTCCACCCCGGCTACCGGCCTTTCGGGCCTTTATCGACGGGGCAGTTCAAGTATTTGAAGCAACAAGAAGAAACATTCCGACCCTTCGTCGAATAATAACCGACTGCAACAGGCGGACATTCTCACTAAAGGATTAAACCCATCCTCTTTGAAGGGCACATCATAGCTGGGTTTGCCCAACAAAAGGGGCGAAAAGCCATCCCAGCTTATGGCTATAGCATCATTATCGTTACGTGCTTATGACAAAACGATCATTGAATCCATGTGACCTATTGGTTAGAACTCAACACAGGTTGGCGCCGTAACGACGCCGACACATAGCTCGCCACGCCGGCAGCGAGCGCACCAACGGCAGAAAAACTCTGCCCGGCCTCGGACGAGGCCGAAGGATATCAAGACAGTCAACAAGTGAGGGAAACACCCTATGAGAAGACTTAAGCGTGATCCGTTGGAAAGAGCATTTTTACGCGGATATCAATATGGCGTTCATGGCAAATCCCGTGAGCTTTGCCCATTTACTCTACCGTCGGTACGCCAAGCCTGGATCAACGGCTGGCGAGAAGGACGCGGCGACAACTGGGACGGTATGACTGGCACTGCGGGAATCCACAGACTCAACGAACTTCACGCCGTCGGCTAATCAAGGGCATTTAATTCCGACACCAGCACGAATACGCAACCACTTAACCACGCACGCCCCATCCGGGCGGCGGGCTTCGGCCCAGGGGCTCCTTCAAGGAGCCCTTTTTATTGACTGTTGTCAGCCGCGCGGCAATGCCGCAATCGCATCCACCGCCTGGCGAATCAACGCCGGGCCCTTGTAGATAAAGCCGGAATACAACTGCACCAGGCTCGCGCCGGCGGCGATTTTTTCGGCCGCGTGCTTGCCCTCGGTGATGCCACCCACGGCAATGATCGGCAAGCGCCCTGCCAACTCGGCCGCCAGCACCTTGACGATGTGGGTACTCTGGTCGCGTACCGGCGCACCGGACAGGCCGCCCGCTTCGTCACCATACGCCAGGCCTTCGACACCGACGCGGCTCAGGGTGGTGTTGGTAGCGATCACCGCATCCATGCCCGAATCCACCAGGGCCTGGGCCACCAGTACGGTCTCTTCGTCGTTCATGTCCGGGGCAATCTTGATTGCCAGGGGCACACGCTTGCCGTGGCGCACAGCCAAATCTTCCTGGCGCTGGCGCAAGGCTTCGAGCAGTTGCTTGAGGGAGTCGCCAAACTGCAGGCTGCGCAGGCCCGGGGTGTTAGGCGAGCTGACGTTGACCGTGACGTAGCTGGCGTGGGCGTACACCTTGTCCAGGCAAATCAGATAGTCATCCACCGCACGCTCCACCGGCGTGTCGAAGTTCTTGCCGATATTGATCCCGAGGATACCGGTGTACTTCGCCGCCTGAACCCGTGACAGCAGGTTATCCACACCCAGGTTGTTGAAGCCCATGCGATTGATGATCGCCTCGGCTTCCGGCAGGCGGAAGATCCGCGGCTTCGGGTTGCCCGGCTGCGGCCGTGGGGTCACGGTGCCGATTTCGACAAAGCCAAAACCCAGCTGCGCAAAACCGTCGATGGCCGCACCGTTTTTGTCCAAACCCGCAGCCAGGCCTACCGGGTTGGGGAAATCGAGCCCCATCACCGACACCGGCATTTTCGCCGGGGCCTTGCACACCAGGCCATTGAGCCCCAGGCGGCCACCGGCACCGATCAAGTCCAGGGACAGATCGTGGGAAGTTTCCGGAGAGAGTTTGAACAACAGCTGGCGGGCCAGGGTATACATGGGCGGGCTTGACTCGGATGGCGGCGAAAGGTGGCGGCGATTATAGCCGGGGTGACGGGCTGCATGCGAGGCGTGCCGTCCAATCGTCAGTTACGGTGCGTCATCAGTTCCTCATAGCGGGCCCAGATTTTTTGCGCATAGCGAAGACGCAGGGCCTCACGCTGAGGCCCGGGCCCGCCGCCCACATTGTAGGAACCGATCGCTGTCCAGTTGTAGCCGAACTGTTTGACGAAGTCGGCAAGGATCGACGCCCCCACCTCCACCGACAGGCAAGGCTCATCCAGCAAGCGCTGCTCGGTAATGCCCTCCTTGAGCAGGCGCGGCAGGTGAATGCTGTTGATCTGCATCAGCCCGATATCACGGGTGCCGTTGTTGTTGGCGTAATTCATGGCCTTGGCGCGGTAGCCCGACTCCACTGCGGCGATGGCCTGCAACAATTCCGGCTCCATGCCGTATCGGCTGGCAGCCTCGGCCCAGCAATACGCCCGGGCTTCATTGCCGAAGCCGAGCGTGAGCATCAGCAGCAGCGCCCCCTTGCACCGGGCGCTGCTCATGCCTGCCCCCGACCGCAGGTGGAACAGACAGCGCCCACCGTCAGGCTGGTCATCCTGACCGCACAGGTCACCCGGTACCCTTTGCCGTATACCGTCTTGATCAGACCCTTGCCGCCCTTCAAATATTTGCGCAGCGAACAGATGCAACGGGTCAGGGACTCTTCCGTGGCCTCGTTATGGGGCCATGCCTGTTCCAGCAAGTGGTCCTTGGTCACCAGCACTCCGGCCGAGGACAGCAACAGGCGCAACACCTGCCACTCCTTGGGCGGGAGTTGAATATCCGAGTCTTCACTGGTCAATCTACCGTCACCGTGCAACGTCCAGCGCTCAAAGACCATGGGGGTAGCCAGTACCCCATCGTTCACCACGGCCATTCGTACCTCCGCACCCAACTCACCTTCCAACACTGGTTTCCTGAAGGTCGCGACTATAAAAAGCCCACTCGCTGTATAGGAGAGGAAAAAACCCCATAGGCACTGATTTTTTCAGACTGGGCACGTAGGACCTTTCGGCGATGCCCGCCCAGGGGCGCCACCAACGTTCTTATCCTTCGGTCACCCGGTTAAATGCCCGCTTCACCTGCTCATGCTGGGAGCGCGTCAACGGCGGCGCCTGCCCCGGCTCGGCAGCGGTATGCAGCACATTTGCGACCGCCGTCGCCTGAATCACAAACAATCGCACACTGTTGGCCATGGGCCCGTTGTAGCGTCCGAGCAAGGCTGTGCCGGTATCGCGCTGAAAATTCCCCACCAGCAATCGCCTGCCCGGAGCCACACGCACCACCGTGTTGATCCCCATCCGCTCCACCCCCGCCGAGGGTTTGTCGCGACTGGCAGCCTTGCCCATCTGGCGGCCATCCTCGACGGTGAGCAGCATCTCGATTTCATTCGCCTCGGCAAAGCGCGGCAGAACACTGACCTGCGTACCAAAGACCACCGGTTGCCATTCGTCGTGGTCTTCACCCGGCCGGGGCAGATAGAACGTCCGGTTGTCGTTGAAAACCGCGGGCACATTCTCCTGGGTGAGAATCACCGGCAACGTCGTGACCCTCGCTCGCCTGCGCAACTCCAAGGCGGTGATCCGCTGCATGAATGCTTCGTCCTCGATGGGTGCCATGAGCCGGGTCGCTGAAGGCTTGTCCGACCCCTTGTGCATGGTCGCGCCGATCTTCTTGAGCTCATCGCGGTCCACATCCACCAGCCACATCGAAACCTCCACCGCGCGCTTCGGTACGTCCAGTTCTGCCACCAGACCTTCGATAAAGCTCACCTGCGCGGGCTTGCCCTTGATCAGCAGGCTGTTGGTGTCCGGGTACGCCAGCACCGAGATATTCTTGTCAGCCAGTAATCCGGGTTGCCGCGGGGACGCACTCTCCTGCTCGACGGCCAGCAGTTTTTCGATCATGGATGCCATGCCCGGCACCGTGACGGTTCTGTCGCCCATGTTGTACTCGCGGTCTGCAACGTGGGTGTTGAGCACCTGCACCACCCCGATCCGCTGCGGCCCCAGGCGCAGTTCCGCACGCTGGCGGTCCATCAGTTGGGCCAGGCGCAGCACATGGTCGACATAGTTCGGCGGCCCGGACACGTAGAACACCCGCGCCCCACTCGCACGCAGCGGGTAGCGCGCCTCTTCGAGCCCCGAACGGCGCATGAACCCGCGCAGGAGGTCGACCGAGATATGCCGCAGGGTCACTACCGAGCTTTTCGCCTCGTCGGCGTCATAGAGGTAAAGCACCTGGCCATCGGTGTACCAGATCAGGCCTTGCTGCTGGGCGACCGACTCCAGCAGCGGTTGGGGCGAGTCGAAATCGAACGCCCCGCTGATGCGCTTGCGAGCTGCCGCCTGACTGACAACGATCGGCTGCCCCAGCGGCAGGGACAACGCGGTAAAAAAAGTGTGCAGGCTTTCATCACGGGCCTGGTAGGAGCCCCCGAACGCGCCGGGGCTGCCCAGCAGCACCAGGCCGAAAAACAGCGTCGAGAAACGGTGAAGGTGGCTGAACATGCCTGCATGGCCCGGGCTGAAAGAGCGGCCATACTGCGAGGCAGGCCGATTTCAATCCTGATGGAAAGCTGACGCCCAGCCCATCCTGTGCGCATCGTGGCATGTGCCTTGCTTTGCCTTGTCTATCGCAGCTCGCGCCAACGGCGGAACGGGCTCAAGGACACAGACGTCGTTACCCCGGGCTCTTCCTCTGAGTACCCGACGGAACGGCGTTTTTTTATGAAAGGTACGTATTGATGAGTGATCCCCTGGCTTGGGTCAACGGCAGCGATGCCCCGGAAAAGAGCAGCCTCAACCTGGGTTTCATGGCCCTGAGCGATTGCGCCTCGGTGGTGGTCGCCGCCACCCAGGGCTTCGCCCAGCCCTATGGCCTGACCTTGAATCTCAGGCGCCAGTCATCATGGGCCAGCCTGCGGGACAATCTGGTCAGCGGCGAACTGGACGCCGCCCACAGCCTGTACGGCCTGATCTACGCCGTGCACCTGGGTATCGGCGGCGTGGCACCCACCGATATGGCGGTGCTGATGGGCCTGAACCAGAACGGCCAGAGCATCAACCTGTCCCGTGGCCTGCAACAGCTGGGGGTGACCAGTCCTGAGGCACTGGACCGCCACGTGCACCAAAGCCGAACAAAACTCACCTTCGCCCAGACCTTTCCCACAGGTACCCACGCCATGTGGTTGTATTACTGGCTGGCCAGCCAGGGCATTCATCCCCTGCAGGATGTGGACAGTGTGGTGGTGCCGCCGCCGCAGATGGTTGCGCACCTGCAAGCCGGGCGCATCGACGGCTTTTGTGTGGGCGAGCCCTGGTGCGCCAGTGCGGTGAAGCAGAACCAGGGCTTTACCCTGGCCACCACCCAGGCACTGTGGCCGGACCATCCGGAAAAAGTCCTCGGCTGCACCCAGGCATTTGTCGAGCAATACCCCAATACCGCCCGGGTACTGGTGATGGCGATCCTGCAGGCCAGCCGTTTTATCGAACAGAGCACGGAAAACCGCCGCTCCACTGCACAGTTGCTGAGCGCCCCGCAGTACCTCGACGCCCCGCTCGATTGCATCGAACCGCGCCTGCTCGGCGACTACGATGACGGCCTCGGCAACCACTGGCAGGATCCCCACGCGCTGCGTTTTTATGGCGACGGCGAGGTGAACCTGCCCTACCTGTCTGATGGCATGTGGTTCATGACCCAGTTCCGCCGCTGGGGCCTGCTGCGGGAGGACCCGGACTACCTCGGCGTTGCCCGGCGTGTGCAACAACTGGACATCTATCGCCAGGCGGCCAGCGCCATGGGCGT
>NZ_JACARK010000862.1:0-206 GCF_013386655.1 Pseudomonas sp. K5002
TACCAGCCGCCGCGCACCGATGGCAGCGGGCGCATTCGGCCGCAGCAGGCGCAAGCGCTGAAGTTACTGGCCGAGGCGGGCTGGACCCCGCGCGGCGACCAGTTGGTTAACGCCGAGGGCACGCCGTTGCAGTTCACCTTCCTGAATGCCCAGAAAGGCTTCGAGCGTTTGCTGCTGCCCTACAAACGCAACCTGGCGCAGATCGG
>NZ_JACARK010000862.1:285-3178 GCF_013386655.1 Pseudomonas sp. K5002
CGCAACCTGGCGCAGATCGGCATCGGCTTCACGATCCGCATGATCGACTCGGCCCAATACGCCAACCGCGTGCGCGCACGGGACTACGACATGATCGTCAACGGCTACCCGGTCAGCCCATCGCCGGGCCGCGAGCTGACCAACTACTTCGGTTCCGAGAGTGCCGATGACCCTGGCTCCAACAATTACATGGCACTGCGCAACCCGGCGGTGGACGCCTTGATCGATGGCCTTGTCCGCGCCAACGACCGCCCGACCATGGTGCGCTACGCCCATGCCCTCGACCGCGTGTTGCAGTGGGGCTTCTACTGGATTCCCAACTATTACCCGCCGGGCTCGTCCTCGCTGTGGTGGAACCGTTTTGGTCGGCCCCGCACAGCGCCGCTCAATGACGTGGGCATCGACACCTGGTGGGAAGTGAGCCCGACGCCGCTGACCACCGCACAGATGCGCCAACTGACTGAGGTCTCCCAACATGCTGGCCTATAGCGCGCGCCGTTTATTGCTGATCGTGCCGACGTTGGTGTGCATCCTGCTGGTCAACTTTTTTATCGTGCAAGCCGCCCCGGGTGGCCCGGTTGAGCAAGCCATCGCGCGCTTGCAAGGCATCGGCAGCCAAGCGTCGGTGGCCGGCACACGGGTGGAAACCGGCAGCAATGAATCGCGCACAACTCGTGGCCTGGACCCCGCGCTGGTGGCCGATATCGAGCGCCAATACGGCTTCGACAAGCCCCTTGGCGCGCGGCTGTGGTTGATGCTCAGCAGCTACGCGCGGCTGGATTTTGGCGATAGCTTCTTTCGCGGCGCCAAGGTCACCGACCTGATCCTGCAAAAACTGCCGGTGACTTTGTCCCTGGGCTTCTGGGCCACGCTGATCAGTTACCTGGTGTCGATCCCGCTGGGCATCCGCAAGGCCGTGCGCCATGGCAGCCGCTTCGATGTGTGGAGCAGTGCGGCGGTCATTATCGGCCACGCCATGCCCGCGTTCCTGTTCGCCTTGCTGCTGATCGTGGTATTCGGCGGCGGTAGCCTGTTGAACTGGTTTCCGGTGCGCGGCCTGGTCTCGGAGAACTTTGCCAGCCTGTCATGGGCGGGCAAAGTCGTGGACTACTTCTGGCACCTTGTCTTGCCGGTATCGGCGCTGGTGATTGGCGGCTTTGCCACACTGACCATCCTCACCAAAAACAGCTTCCTCGACGAGATCAGCCGCCAGTACGTAGTGACCGCGCGGGCCAAGGGTTTCAGCGAAAAACAGGTGCTGTACAAACACGTGTTTCGCAACGCCATGCTGCTGATCGTGGTTGGCCTGCCCCAGGCGCTCACCGCGATGTTGTTCGGCGGCTCGTTGCTGATTGAAGTGATTTTCTCCCTCGACGGCCTCGGTCGCCTGAGCTACGAAGCGGCAGTGGCACGGGACTATCCCGTGGTCTTCGGCACGCTGTTTATCTTTACCCTGGTCGGGTTGGTCATCAAGTTGCTGGGCGACCTGTGCTACCACCTGCTGGACCCCCGGCTGGATTTTTCCGCGAGGTCGCATTGATGCCGGTTTTTACTCCGATCACCCGTCGCCGCTGGCTGCACTTCAAGCGCAATCGCCGCGGCTGGTGGTCGCTGTGGATGTTCCTGGCGCTGTTCGCCGTATGCCTGGGTGCCGAGATGCTGGCCAACGACAAACCACTGGTGATGGCGTACCAGGGCTCACTGTATTTCCCGGCCTTCGAGCGCTACACCGAGCAGGATTTCGGCGGCACGTTGCCGTTTCAGCCGGATTACCGTGACCCTTACGTGCATGAACTGATTGAAGGGCAGGGCGGCTGGATGCTGTTTGCGCCTATTCCGTTCAGCTACGACACGGTCAACTACGACCTCACGACCCCTTCGCCGGCGCGGCCCAGCGCGAGCAACTGGCTGGGCACCGATGATCAAGCCCGGGATGTATTGGCGCGGGTGATTTTCGGCACCCGGGTATCGCTGTTATTTGCCTTGGCACTGACCGTGGTGAGCACTTTGATCGGGGTCGCTGCCGGCGCGCTGCAAGGCTATTACGCCGGCTGGGTCGACCTGTTGGGGCAGCGCCTGATCGAGATCTGGTCGGGGCTACCGGTCCTGTACTTGCTGATCATCTTGTCCGGGTTTGTCGAACCGGGTTTCTGGTGGCTGCTGGGGATCATGGCGCTGTTTTCCTGGCTGACCCTGGTGGATGTGGTGCGCGCCGAGTTCCTGCGCGGGCGCAACCTGGAGTACGTGAAGGCCGCGCGAGCCCTGGGTGTGGGCGATGTTCAGGTGATGTTGCGGCACATTCTGCCCAACGCGCTGACTGCCACCTTGACCTACTTGCCGTTCATTTTGACCGGGGCCATTTCGACCCTCACCGCCCTGGATTTTCTTGGCTTCGGCATGCCCACGGGCAGTGCGTCCCTGGGTGAATTGATCGGCCAGGGGAAAAACAACCTGCAAGCCCCGTGGCTGGCGCTGACCGCGTTTTTTGCGTTGGCGTTGATCCTGTCCCTGTTGGTGTTTATCGGCGAAGCCTGCCGCGACGCCTTCGACCCCCGATCCTGATAAGCGAGCTGTGCCGTGACTGACGCGTTGATTGAAATTCGTAACCTGAAAGTGGCGTTCGACGGGCACAAAGCGGTGCGTGGCATCGACCTGGATATTCACCCGGGCGAGTGCCTGGCGCTGGTGGGCGAGTCGGGCTCCGGTAAATCGGTGACCGCCCACTCGATCCTGCAATTGCTGCCGCCCCACACCACGCGTACCCAGGGCAGTATTCGCTACCAGGGCGAAGAGCTGCTCGGCGCGCGGCCGGAGCGTTTAAGGCAGATTCGCGGCGATCGCATCGCGATGATCTTTCAGGAGCCGATGACCTCGCTCAACCCGCTGTACAGCG
>NZ_JACARK010000863.1:0-7147 GCF_013386655.1 Pseudomonas sp. K5002
CGGCAGGCTGCTTGATCAGGCCGGCGATGGTTTCGGCGGCGGCGATCAATTGCGCGGCGCGCTCGCGATCCACCTGCAACGGCTTGCCGGTGGTTTCCTCGGTAAAGCGCAGGGTGCATTCCAGCTTGCCGCGGGAGATGCCCTGGCGCAGTGCCTCACGAACCGCGCCTTCGAGGTCACGAAACGATTCCGGCAGGCGCAGGTGCGGCTCCAGGTAGCGGCTGTTGACCGAGCGCAATTCCCAGCTCAGGGTGCCTTGGACGCCGGCTTTTTCGACGCGGGCGAAGGCGGTCATGCTGTGCACCATGGAGGTACCTCGCGATGCAGTCCCGCAAACAGGCGGGCTGATGGGTAGATTGAAGCCGACAGGCTGCGAAGGCGCAGGATTGTAGCTCAAGGGGACGGGTGGCCCCAAACAGTGGCTTCGGTGCCCGGGTTTGTAACAGGATTTTTTAGCCGTGCCGATCAGGGCTGGCGGCTCTATAATGCTCGGCAGTTTTTCGTCCTCCGTACAGGTATCCCCTATGAAACGTCCAAGTGGTCGCGCTGCCGATCAGCTCCGCTCGATCCGCATCACCCGCAACTACACCAAACACGCCGAGGGATCTGTACTGGTCGAGTTTGGCGATACCAAGGTTATCTGCACCGTCAGCGTCGAAAACGGCGTGCCGCGTTTCCTCAAGGGCCAGGGCCAGGGTTGGTTGACCGCCGAATACGGCATGCTGCCGCGCGCCACCGGCGAGCGTAACCAGCGTGAAGCCAGCCGTGGCAAGCAAGGCGGCCGCACCCTGGAAATCCAGCGCCTGATCGGTCGCTCCCTGCGTGCAGCCCTGGACATGTCCAAGCTGGGCGACGTGACCCTGTACGTCGACTGCGACGTGATCCAGGCCGACGGTGGCACCCGTACTGCCTCCATCACCGGCGCCATGGTTGCCCTGGTCGACGCGCTCAAGGTCATCAAGAAACGTGGTGGCCTGAAAGGCGGCGATCCGCTCAAGCAGATGATCGCGGCTGTATCGGTCGGCATGTATCAGGGCGAGCCGGTGCTGGATCTGGACTATCTTGAAGATTCGGCTGCCGAGACCGACCTGAACGTGGTGATGACCAGCACCGGTGGTTTCATCGAAGTGCAGGGCACCGCCGAAGGCGCGCCATTCCAGCCGGCGGACCTGAATGCCATGCTGGCCCTGGCCCAGAAGGGCATGACCGAAATCTTCGAACTGCAGAACGCCGCATTGGCCGACTGATTCAATCCCAAGGAGCGACGCCATGAGTGACAGCCAACTTCCACTGCCGACACCGTCCAAGGAAGTTCGCCAGTGGGCGATGCTCTGTCATTTTGCGGCGTTCTTCGGGCTGATGTTCCCGTTCGGCAGCCTGCTGGGGCCCTTGATTCTTTGGCAGGTGAAGAAGGATGCAGACCCGTTCATTGATGACCAGGGCAAGGAAGCGCTGAATTTCCAGATCACCGTGGGCATTGCCTGGGCGGTCTGCTTCCTGCTGGGTTTTATCGTGATCGGCTTCGTGTTGATGACCGTGCTGGTGATCGGCGCGGTGGTGATGACGATCATTGCGGGCATCAAGGCCAACAAGGGCGTGGCTTATCGTTATCCGTGGACATTGCGGTTGATCAAATAACCACCGCCCACAAAAAAACCGACAGTGATGTCGGTTTTTTTGTGCCTGGAAAAAGACCTTAGATGGTCAAGGTCCAGTCGTAGTCCACGATCAGCGGCGCGTGCTGCGAGAAGCGCGGCTGGCGTGGCAGACGTGCGCTGCGCACGAAGCGACGCAAGCCTGGCGTCAGCAGCTGGTAGTCAAAACGCCAGCCGAGGTTGAGCATCTCGGCCTGTTCGTTATCCGGCCACCAGCTGTACTGGTCGCCTTCGCGGCTGACTTCCCGCAGGGCATCGACATAGCCCATGTTGCCGACAATCTCGTCCATCCAGGCCCGTTCCGGCGCCAGGAAGCCCGGGGATTGCTGGCTGTCGCGCCAGTTCTTGATATCCAGCTTCTGTTGCGCCACGTACAGCGAGCCACAGTAAATGTACTCGCGACGTTTGCGCCGCTGTTTATCCAGATAACGGGCGAAGTCGTCCATTAGCTTGAACTTCTGGTTCAAGTCTTCATCGCCATTCTGCCCTGATGGAAGCAGCAAGGTCGCAATGCTGACCTTATCGAAATCGGCTTGCAGGTAGCGCCCGTAGCGGTCGGCTGTCTCGAAGCCGAGGCCGCTGATGACCGCCTTGGGTTGCAACCGCGAATACAAAGCCACGCCGCCTTGGGCGGGAACTTCGGCATCACAGGCATAAAGGAAGTAGCCATCCAGTTGGAAGGCTGGGTCGTCCAGTTCAAAGGCGGAGGCGCGGGTGTCCTGCAGGCAGATGACGTCGGCATTCTGGGCTTGCAGCCAACTGAGCAAACCACGCTCGACTGCAGCCTGAATACCATTGACGTTCACACTGATGATCCGCATAAATGGCCCCAAAAATCGCGTGCGTGTATGATACACGCCGTCTACCTAATTAGCTAAATCCGTGGTATCTGAGGCTTTTTTCATGCAGGCGTATCAACGCGATTTTATTCGTTTTGCCATCGATCGCGGCGTATTGCGCTTCGGTGAGTTCACTTTGAAGTCCGGGCGCACCAGCCCTTACTTCTTCAATGCCGGCCTTTTCAACTCGGGTTCTGCCCTGGCGCAGCTGGGTCGTTTCTATGCGGCCGCCATCGTTGAAAGCGGTATTTCCTTCGACGTGCTGTTCGGTCCTGCCTACAAAGGCATCCCCCTGGCGGCCGCGACCGCCGTGGCGTTGGCTGAACATCACGAGCTGGATCTGCCTTGGTGCTTCAACCGCAAGGAAGCCAAGGCCCACGGCGAAGGCGGCAGCCTGGTGGGTGCGCCGCTCAAGGGCGACGTGCTGATCATCGACGACGTGATCACTGCCGGTACGGCGATTCGCGAAGTGATGCAGATCATCGCTTCACAGGACGGCGCCAAGGCGGCCGGCGTGTTGATCGCGCTGAACCGCCAGGAGCGCGGCAACGGTGAATTGTCGGCGATCCAGGAAGTGGAACGTGATTTCGCGATTCCGGTGGTGAGCATCGTGTCCCTGAACCAGGTGTTGCAGTTCCTGGAAGATGACCCGCAGCTCAAGCAGCATTTGCCGGCGGTCAAGGCTTATCGCGAGCAGTTCGGCGTTTAGAAGATCCATGTGGGAGCGGGCTTGCTCGCGAATACGGCTTGTCAGTTGATATATGTGTCGACTGACCCGCCGCTTTCGCGAGCAAGCCCGCTCCCACATTTTTAGACCGAGTACATAGAAAAGGCCCCGTTCAATCGAATTGAACGGGGCCTTTTTGTTTACCAGCGCTTAGGGGCGCTTGCGGTTACTGATCAGGGTACCCACACCGGTATCGGTGAAGATTTCCAGCAGGATCGCATTCGGCACCCGGCCATCCAGGATCAACGAGCTGCCAACGCCGCCTTGCACCGCTTCCAGCGCGCAGCGGATCTTCGGCAGCATGCCGCCGTAGATGGTGCCGTCGGCGATCAGGTCGTCCACTTGCTGGGTCGTCAGGCCGGTCAAGACCTTGCCTTCCTTGTCCATCAAGCCGGCGATGTTGGTGAGCAGCATCAGCTTCTCGGCCTTCAGCGCCTCGGCCACCTTGCCGGCGACGAGGTCGGCGTTGATGTTGTAGGACTCACCGTTGGCACCGACACCGATCGGCGCGATCACCGGAATGAAATCGCCTTTCACCAGCAGGTTCAGCAGGTCGGTGTTGATGCCGATCACTTCGCCCACCTGGCCGATGTCGATGATTTCCGGCTGGGTCATCTCCGGGGTCTTGCGGGTCACGGTGAGCTTCTTCGCCCGGATCAGTTCGGCGTCCTTGCCGGTCAGGCCGATGGCGCTGCCGCCATGGCGGTTGATCAGATTGACGATGTCTTTGTTCACCTGGCCGCCCAGGACCATCTCTACCACGTCCATGGTCTGGGCGTCGGTCACACGCATGCCGTCGATGAAGTGACTCTCGATGGACAGGCGCTTGAGCAGGTCACCGATTTGCGGGCCGCCACCGTGCACCACCACCGGGTTGATCCCGACGGCTTTCATCAACACGATGTCGCGGGCAAAGCCGGTTTTCAGCTCGTCGCTTTCCATGGCATTGCCGCCGTACTTGATCACCAGCGTCTTGCCGACGTAGCGTCGAATGTAAGGCAACGCTTCGGAAAGGACCTTGGCGGTATTGGCGGCGGCTTCGCGTTCGAGGGTCATTCAGGGCTCCGGTAAAAAATCAGAACGGTAATTGGAGATCAGGGGCAACACGTTTCAACTGGGCGTGGAACACGTCCTTGATGCGCTGCAACTCAGCCTCGGTATCCGCCTCGAAACGCAGCACCAGCACCGGTGTGGTGTTGGATGCGCGAACCAGGCCCCAGCCTTTGGCGTAATCGACTCGCACACCATCAATGCTGGTCAGGTCGGCGCCTTCGCCCCATTGCGCATCGTGCAGTGCGTCAATGATGCTGAATTTGCTCTCCTCGGTCACATGGATATTGATCTCTGGCGTAGAAATATCATTCGGGAAGGTCTGGAACAGCTCCTGCGCGGTCGATTTTTCCTTGCTGAGGATCTCCAGCAGACGAGCGGCGCTGTAAATGCCGTCGTCAAAGCCGAACCAGCGCTCCTTGAAGAACACATGGCCGCTCATTTCGCCGGCCAATAGCGCGCCGGTTTCTTTCATTTTCTTTTTGATCAACGAGTGGCCAGTCTTCCACATTAGCGGGCGACCGCCGTATTCCTTGATCAGCGGTGTGAGGCGGCGGGTGCACTTCACGTCGAAGATAATTTCGGCACCTGGGTTGCGCGCAACCACGTCGCGGGCAAACAGCATCAGCAGACGGTCTGCAAACACGTTTTCGCCGGTGTCCGTCACCACGCCAACGCGGTCGCCGTCACCGTCGAAGGCCAGGCCGACGTCAGCCCCGGTCTCCTTGACCTTGGCGATCAGGTCCACCAGGTTCTCGGGCTTGCCTGGATCCGGGTGATGGTTCGGGAAGTTGCCGTCGACGTCACAGAACAGCGGGATCACTTCGCAGTTCAGGGCTTCGAGCAGTTGCGGGGCGATCACGCCGGCCGCGCCATTGCCGCAGTCCACCACCACTTTGAGGCGGCGCGCGAGTTTGACGTCGCCGGTGATTTGGTCAGAGTAGCGCTGCAGGATGTCGACTTTGGTGACGCTGCCTTCGCCGCTGGTCAGGTCGTTGGTCTTCAGGCGGGTGTGCAGGGCCTGGATCTGTTCGTTGGCGAGGGTATCGCCAGCGATGACGATCTTGAAGCCGTTGTAGTCCGACGGGTTATGGCTGCCGGTGAGCATCACGCCCGACTTGCCGGCCAGTACGTTGGCTGCGTAGTACAGCGCAGGCGTCGGCACCAGGCCCACGTCGCTGACGTGGCAGCCGCTGTCGGCCAGGCCTTGGATCAGTTGCTCGACGAGTTCGGGGCCGGACAGGCGGCCATCACGGCCTACGGAAACGTTGGGCTCGCCCTGTGCCAGGCTCTGGGAGCCAATGGCGCGGCCGATCCAGTAGGCGGTCTCGGCGGTCAGGGTCTTGGGGACCACGCCACGAATGTCATAGGCGCGGAAAATGCTGTCGGGAAATGTCGGGGCGACTCGGGCTGGGTTGCTCATTGCGGGGGGGAACTCCATCGATAAGGGGCTGGGCTGGCCTCAAGGGTGCTGACCGGCAGGCTCAAACTGAAGGGTAAGACGGCGTTTTTGGCATAGAGTTCGTGGTGCAAAAGTGCCATCGGCGCCGAAGCTCCGCCCTTTTGCCCCCTTAATGCCCTGATTTCACTGGGGAAACCTTGCTGGTAAGTTCCGCGCATTCTTCATCCTGAAAGGCCATGCGTTGGCATCAGGCCGGGTGAGGCACCCGGCTTGTTCGGCTAAGTCAATTCAGCTTAGTCAGTGGCTGCCGGAATGCCCGAAGCCACCTGCGCCGCGTTGTGTTTCGTCGAACTCTTCGACCAGCTCGAAGTGCGCCTGCACCACCGGCACCAGCACGAGTTGGGCAATGCGCTCGCCGACGGCGATATTGAACGCGGTCTGGCCACGGTTCCAGCAGGACACCATCAACTCGCCCTGGTAGTCCGAGTCGATCAGCCCCACCAGGTTGCCGAGGACGATGCCGTGTTTGTGGCCCAGGCCGGAGCGCGGCAGGATCAGCGCCGCCAGACCCGGGTCGCCCACGTAGATCGACAGGCCGGTCGGAATCAGAATGGTCTGGCCTGGTTCAAGCACGGTGTCCTGCTTGAGCATGGCGCGCAGGTCGAGGCCGGCGGAGCCTGGTGTGGCGTAGGCCGGCAGCGGGAATTCGTTGCCGATGCGGGGGTCGAGGATCTTGGCTTGCAAAGCGTGCATGGAAATTAAACCTGGTTCAGCCGTTGGGCGATAAAAGAGATCAGTTGGCGGGCAATCTTGCCCTTGCTGGTCTGGGCGAAAACGGTAGCGTGCAACTCGCGGTCGATCACGCTGATGGCATTTTCCTCGCTGTTGAAGCCGATGCTCGGGTTGGCGACATCGTTGGCGACAATCAGGTCGAGGTTTTTGTCTTTCAATTTGCGTGCGGCATAGTCCAGCAAATGCTCGGTTTCGGCGGCAAAACCGACGCTGAACGGGCGGTCCTCACGGGTGGCGATGGTCGCCAGGATGTCCGGGTTACGGACCATTTGCAGGAGCAGGCCGTCGCCGCTTGTAGGGTCTTTCTTGAGTTTCTGCGGTGCAACCACCTCGGGGCGGTAGTCCGCTACCGCAGCCGAAGCGATGAACAGGTCGCAGGGAATCGCCGCTTCACAGGCCGCCAGCATGTCGCGGGCGCTGACTACGTCGATTCGGGTGACGCGATCCGGGGTCGGCAGATGCACCGGGCCGGTGATCAACGTCACACGGGCGCCTGCCTCGACCGCCGCTTCCGCCAGGGCAAAGCCCATTTTTCCTGAGCTATGGTTGGTGATGTAGCGCACCGGGTCGATGTTTTCCTGGGTCGGGCCGGCGGTGATCAGCACGTGCTTGCCGGTCAGGGCCAGGTGCTGGAAGCAGTCGGCGGCGCAGTGGGCCAGGTCGGTGGCTTCGAGCATGCGGC
>NZ_JACARK010000864.1:0-955 GCF_013386655.1 Pseudomonas sp. K5002
GGTTTCCCGCAGGAAGATCCGGCCGATGGGTTTGCCGCTGGCGGCCACCTGGCGTTGCAAGGCTTGCAGCTCCGGTGGCAGCGCGTCGAGGTTCTGCAATAACGGCGCCAGGCGTTTGTCCGTGGGCAGGGGCAGCAGCAGCGGTTGCTCGACTGCCTCGCGGATTTCACTCAGGCACAGCGCCAGCAAATGCGCGTATTTGCCCTGTTGCCAATCGGTGTCGAACGCCGCCATTGCCATGGGCTCCAGCACCGCCCGCAGCAGCGCACTCACCTCAATCACCCGCACTTGTGCCGGCAACTGCCCGGCCAATGCCGGGCTGACATACACCGAACGGTAATCCACGGTCTGTTGCATCACTGCCCGGTGCGGCACACCGCCGGGAATCCACGCTGCCCGAGTGGGCGGCAACAGGCACAGTTGGTTGGCCAGGGTAATGCGCGTGCAGCCCTGTTGGGTGAACAGCAATTGCCCGCGCTGATGCTGATGTACACCGGAGTCGTGATCACCCAGCAGGGCGGCGATGCCCACCACGGGCGCGTCGAAGCGGTCGGGATCGAAAGGTGTCTGCGCCGCCAGCCATGCCATGGGATGTCCGATTTCATTGATAAGGTGTCGAAGTCTGGATAATACGCCAGCTGCCGCTGTTTAGACTCCCTGGCCTGTTTACTCGTGAAGAGCGTCTGGATGATGTTGAAAAACTTGCTGGTGCTGGCGGTGGCGCTGCTGATGTTCCCGCAAATCGCACAAACCCTGTATAGCCCTGCGCTGGCGGATATCGGCCAGGCGTTTGCGGTAGGGCCCGAGGCGGCGGGGCAGACCTTGTCGGTGTACTTTCTGGCCTTCGCGTTCGGGGTCGTGGTGTGGGGACGCTTGTGTGACCGCTTCGGCCGGCGCCCGGTGATGCTGGCCGGGTTGGCCCTTTATGGCGCGGCCACAGCGCTGGCCTTGGGCG
>NZ_JACARK010000865.1:0-1698 GCF_013386655.1 Pseudomonas sp. K5002
CCCAGGCCCAGCACCAGCAGGGCAAACAACCCGGCGCAGAGAATTGCCGCCAGCCGGTCGAAGGCATGCCCGGTGATCGGGATCACCGGAATCGCCCGCACCCCGAGCCACAAGGCCAATGCCCCCAGGGGCAGGTTGATCAGGTACAACCAGTGCCAGGTAGCCACCGATAGAATCGCCGACGCCGCCGTCGGCCCCAGGGTAAAGGCCAGCCCCACCACCAATGAGTTATACCCCAGCCCTCGGCCGAGGATTTTTGCCGGGTAGATATGCCGCAGCAGCGCAATGTTGACGCTCATGATTGCCGCAGCGCCCAGGCCCTGCACCACCCGGGCGGCAGTCAGCGTCGGCAGTGACCAGGCCAGCCCGCAAAACAGCGACGCCACCACAAACACCAGCAAGCCGCCGAGGAACACCCGGCGGTGACCGACCACATCACTCAGGGACGCAAAGGGCAGTACCGCGGCAATGGTCGCCAACTGGTAGGCATTGACCACCCAGATCACCGAAGCGGAGTCGGTGCCAATCCCTTCGGCCAGGGTCGGCAACGCGGTGTTGACGATGGCCGTGTCGAGGGTCGCCATGCCGATCCCCAGGGAAATGGCGACAACCGCCGCTAGACGCTTATCACTGGGCAACCCATCAGCTACTGAAGACATGGACAATCCGCACACGTGGCAAAGGCGTCTAGATTACGGGCAGCGGCCTTTTTTTTCAGCGGGCAAATGCGCGGCTGTCCAAATATTCATGTTCAGGTGCGCCATTTGCCCATCTGCGCCATCTGCACCAGCACCTCGGCCAGGGCGGGCTGCGGCGCGCTATTGACGGTGACCAGCGCTACACAGCGGCTCGGCCGCAAGGTCGCCGCTGCCGTGACGGCACGACCGCCGAGATCGAACCCGCCGAGCACCGCTTCAGGAATGTGCAAGGCGTTCATCAGGTCCAGCACGTCCTGGCCGAGCACCACTTCCTGAGTGCTGGCGGATGCCGCCTTGTCCAGCGGCGTGGTAGTGCCATGGCCGCGCAGGTACGGGGCAACCACCCGAAAGCCCTGGGACACCAGGTAGGGTGCGACCTCGGCGAAGCGCTCCAGGTCGCCGTCCGCGCCATGCAGCAAAATGATCGGCCTGCCCTCTTCCGGGCCGGCCTCGTAGTAGCCGATATCCAGAAGGTCGGTGCTGACCTGGCGGATCGTCCAACGGGCGGGCGTCGCCATGACCGGCAGTGACAACGCCACTGAAGCAATGGCGGTGGAAATCAGAAAGCGCCGGCGATTGAAAAAAGACATGGTGTTAGAGCTCCGAAAAATGCGACACAGAAAGGTCTTCAACGACCCCCACAATCAACTCGCTGCCGATCCAGCCGGCCAACAGCTCACCGGCTTTCGCGACGCCCTGCTCTTCCCCCAGGCGCGCTACCAGAAACTCGCACAACCCGGCAAAACTGCCGTCGCCTTGCAGGTGCACCAAGGCCTGGAACTCCAGCGCATCGACCTGGCGCAAGCGCGAGGTGAACTGGCGACGCCACACCAGCAGCCCACCGGCCTCGGCCAGCATCAGCGCCTCGGGCGCCGGGGTTTGCTGCCACAATGCCGACCAGATCGCCTCGGCGTTGGTGGTCAGCCCATGGCAGCGCAGCGACGGCGTGAGTTGCAGGCGTGCCGTGTCCCAATCCACCGACGCCAGCACGTCCATGGGC
>NZ_JACARK010000866.1:0-3470 GCF_013386655.1 Pseudomonas sp. K5002
CGACGCGGTAGAAACGCTCGGTGAGGCGCGGCAAATGCTTGGCGTCGATGCCCATCCCGGAGTCCTGCACGCTGAGGTGTGCGCCCTGGTCGTCGGCCCACCAGCGGATGCGGATGTTGCCTTTGTCCTGGGTGTATTTGACGGCGTTGAACACCAGGTTGGAAAACGCGCTGCGCAACTCGCCCTCGCTGCCCTTGAGCAGTATCGATGGGTCGGCTTCAAGGGTGATCTGCTGTTCACGCTGCCCGGACAATGCCTGGGCGTCGCTCTTGATCGTCTGCAACAGGCTTTGCACCGGCACCGGATGGTTGTCCGAGGGGTAATCGGTGGCTTCCAGCTTGGCCAGCAACAGCAGGTCGTTAAGCAGGGTTTGCATGCGCGAGCCTTGCTGCTGCATCTGTTGCAGGGCACGGGTCCAGCGCGGGTTCACATCTTCGACGTTATCGAGCAGCGTCTCCAGATAACCGCAGATCACCGTCAGCGGTGTGCGCAGTTCGTGGGAGACGTTGGCGACGAAGTCCTTGCGCATCTGTTCCAGCTGATGGATGCGTGTGACATCGCGCACCAGCATCAAATGTTCGTTATTGCCGTAGCGCGTCAGGTACAGCTGGATACGCACGCGGTCGTTGGTCGGTGACGGGATTTCCAGGGCTTCTTCGTAGTTGTCCTGCTCGAAATACTCCTTGAAACGCGGGTGGCGCACCAGGTTGGTCACCGGCTGGCCGCTGTCCTGGGGCGTCTTGAGACCCAGCAAGGTCTCTGCGGCGCGGTTCCACCATTCCAGGTTGCCGTCGCTGTCGAGCATGATCACCGCGTCTTTCAGTGCGGCGGTGGACTCCTGCACCCGGTCGATCACCGCTTGCAGGCGCCCGCGTACACGCTGGTCGCGGCGTTGCAAGTGGTAGATGCTGTCGAACACCTCGCCCCACAGGCCGTAGCCGTCGGGTGGTGCTTCGTCGGGTTTGTGCTGGCGCAGCCATTCGTGCAGGCGCAGCAGTTGCTTGAGGGTCCAGCCCAGGTAAAGGCCCAGGCCGACGGCCAGGCTCCAGCCGTAATAGCCGCTGACCAGGCCCACCAGCAGGCAGCCGGTGATCAACAGGAGCATGTGGCGGATCAGGGTGCCATGCCAGTTTTGGTTCACTTAAACACGCGTCCTTTCAGCTGTCTGGGCAGTTCGGGCTGGCTCAGCCTTTGGTGGAAAACCGGTAGCCGGTGCCGCGCACGGTTTGTACCAGATTCTCGTAAGCGTCGCCCAAGGCTTTGCGCAGGCGACGGATATGCACGTCGACGGTGCGCTCTTCCACATACACATTGCCGCCCCAGACCTGGTCCAGCAGTTGGCCGCGGGTGTAGGCGCGCTCCTGGTGGGTCATGAAGAATTGCAGCAGGCGGTATTCGGTAGGGCCCATCTCGGCGGGTTTGCCGTCGATGGTCACGCGGTGGCTGATCGGGTCAAGGATCAGGCCGTCGACTTCGATAGGCGCTTCACCATCGGTGGGGCCGGCACGGCGCAGAACGGCTTTCAGACGGGCGACCAGTTCCCGTGGGGAAAAAGGCTTGGTGATGTAGTCATCGGCGCCGACTTCCAGGCCCTGGATCTTGTTGTCCTCTTCGCCCTTGGCGGTGAGCATGANNTCCAGCAGGATCAGGTCCGGCTTGCGGTCGACGATAATGGCATGGGCCTGCTGGGAGTTCTCCGCCTCCAGGCAGTCATAGCCGGCCATTTCCAACGCAACGGCGATCATCTCGCGAATGGGCGCTTCGTCGTCAACGATCAGAATGCTCCTGCCAACCATGCTAAATCCTCTTGTCATTTAACTGTCTTGCGCCGCATTAGATAACGGAATTATTGCAGTCGTGTGACAGTAATTTAGTCGCCTGGGCAATCCTTGCCTCTCTGGACTACGCTTTGGGTCCGAATCCTGACAACCACAAAAGGAAGGTTCCCATGACTCACAGTACGTTTTCCTGGAAAGCCCTGCTGGTAACGGCCGCGTTAACGCTGCCGACACTGGCGTTTGCGGCAGACCCGGCGATGACCAAGGACGGGATGCTGGTGGACCACAACGGCATGACCCTCTACACCTTTGCCAAGGACGCTGATGGCAAATCCATGTGCAACGACAAGTGCGCCACCAACTGGCCGCCGTTGATGGCCGAATCCACCGACAAGCCCATGGGCAAGTGGACCGTGATCACCCGTGACGACCAGAAAAGCCAGTGGGCCTACAGCGGCAAGCCGCTCTACACCTTCATCATGGACAAGAAGGCCGGTGACATGACCGGCGAAGGCAAAATGGACGGGGCGTGGAAGGTCGCCAAGCCTTGATGTGAGCCGGATAAGGGTGAGGGGCCTGGCCTCTCACCGAAATCCGTAGTCCGCGACAATCCCGACAAAAATCGCCAACCCGGCCCAGTGGTTGTGCAAAAACGCCTTGAAGCATTTGAGCCGGTCCTTGTCCCGGGTGTACCAGAACTCCCAGGCAAAACACCCGGCCGCCGCCAGCAAGCCCAGGTGGAACCAGCCGCCCAACTCAAAACGCATCCCCGCCAGCCACAGGCACACCAGTGCCAGGCCCTGCAGGGTCAGGATGATCACCCGGTCGGCATCGCCGAACAGAATCGCGGTGGATTTGACCCCGATTTTCAGGTCATCGTCGCGGTCGGTCATGGCGTAGTACGTGTCGTAACCCACCGTCCACAACAGGTTGGCGATGTACAACAGCCATGCCGCGGCGGGCAGGCTGCCCGTCTCGGCGGTGAACGCCATCGGCATGCCCCACGAGAACGCCGCGCCCAATACCACCTGCGGGTAATAGGTGTAGCGCTTCATGAACGGGTAGCTGGCCGCCAGCGCGAGGCCGCCCAGAGACAGCCAGATCGTCATGGAGTTGGTCAGCAGCACCAGCAGGAAACTGATGACCATCAGCACCGCGAAGAACACCAGGGCCTCTTTCGAGCTGATCCTGCCGCTGACCAGCGGGCGCTGTTCGGTGCGTTTCACATGGCCGTCGACCTTGCGGTCGGCCCAGTCATTGATGACGCAACCGCCGGCCCGGGTGAGTACCACGCCGAGCACGAAGATCAGGATATTGAGCAGCGATGGCGAACCCTTGCCAGCAATCCACAGCGCCCACAGCGTGGGCCACAGCAGCAGGTAAATGCCGATGGGCTTGTCCATGCGGGTCAACTGGATGAAGTCCCAGGCCCTTGGGTTCAGGTGATTCAGGGATTTGAGCAGGCGCTGGTACATCAGAAACGCTCCGGATGGTCGTGCACGGCTTGCCACAGGCTCGGCAGGAAGATCTCGGCCACCAGCACGCTCAGCGGCCCGCGATCAAAGCGCGAGCGGCGCGCCCACAGGTGATCGGCCTGGTCCGCCGGGGGCAGCCATTCCCGTGGGTAGCGGCGTACCTCGATGGCCTGGCGCGTGAAGGCGTGGTCACAAAACAGCAATTCCCCGAGAGACC
>NZ_JACARK010000087.1:0-5582 GCF_013386655.1 Pseudomonas sp. K5002
GTTGCGCCGGCAGGCGCTCGAGCATCAGCGACAGGAACCCCAGGCCGGTTTCCAGCGCAGTGGCCAGGCTCGGTTGTGCCATGGAGGCCCGGCAGAGGAACTCCAGGCTGCCGGATTTGAGCTTGCGCGGGTCCATGCCAAAGAATTCATCGTCCATTCGCCGTGCCAGCAAGCGCCATAAGCGTGCGTAAGCGGTTGCCGGGACGCGTGCGGTTGGCTGGCCCAGCAGTGCTGGATCAATCCCGACCTTGGTCAACACTTCATCGCTCGCCGCACCCGGCGCGCAGCTCTGCAACAGGGCTTCGCGGACCAGTTGGATGGAAATCGTGTCTTTTTCCGACATGGGGAATGGCGCAATCCGGTGACTGGGACGATGCCGCGCATTCTAGTGTCGGATGCGGTTTGCCACCACCGTTCAGTCAAGGTTCAGTAAAGGTCAATATTCCCTGTTTAGTAATGAGTATCATTATGTTACAACTTAGCATCCTATCTAGTGACGATTCGGTGCCGAATGCTTGTTCCCTTTTTAATCATGCTGCGCGAAGGCATAGAAGCCGCCTTGATCGTTGGCATTATTGCCAGCTACCTCAAGCAAACTGGCCGTGGCCAGTACATGCCCGCAGTGTGGATCGGCGTATTTCTGGCAGCGGCCCTCGCGCTGCTGGTCGGCGGTGGCCTGGAACTGGTGAGTGCCGAATTCCCGCAGAAACAACAGGAACTGTTCGAAGGCATCGTCGGCCTGGTGGCCGTGGGCATTCTCAGCTCCATGGTGTTCTGGATGCGCAAGGTCGCGCGCTCCATCAAGCATTCCCTGCATGAATCCCTCGATCATGCCCTGGCCGGCTCCAAACACCAGGTCACCGCACTGATTGCCATGGTGTTTTTCGCCGTGGCCCGTGAAGGCCTGGAAACCGTGTTCTTCCTGCTGGCCGTGTTCCAGCAAAGCGAAGGTCCGGGCGCGCCGATTGGCGCCCTGCTCGGCCTGATCCTGGCGATCATCGTCGGCTTCCTGATCTACACCGGCAGCATGCGCCTGAACCTCGGTGCGTTCTTCCGCTGGACCGGCCTGTTCATCCTGGTGGTGGCCGCCGGCATCCTCGCCAACTCGGTACAAGCCCTGCACGAAGCCGGGGTATGGAACCACCTGCAAACCGTACTGTTCGATTTCAGCGCGACGCTGCCGATGGATGGCCCGCTGGGCTCGGTGTTGGCCGGCATGTTCGGCTATCAGGACGCCCCGACCATCAGCACCCTCGGTGCCTACCTGATTTACCTGGTGGTGGCCCTGGTGATGTTCTTCCTGCCGGCGCCGCCGAGCAAGCCGGCTACCCGCACAACCTCTTCCGTTTCCAGCCAGTAAGGACCGCCTCTTGTCCAACCAAACCCCTCAACCGGCTCCGCCCTCCCGCGCCTTGCGCTGGGCGGTGGGCGGCTCGGTGGTCGTGATGATCGCCGCCGGTGGCCTGTTCTACTACGCCTCGCAACTGGCCGCCTCCAAGCGCCAGGCCAACCACAATGAAATCGCCGTCACCATCCACGCCCACAGCTGCGAGCCGAATGCGCTGACGGTACCGGCCGGACGCGCCAGCTTCCGCATCATCAACCGCTCGGACCGTGCCGTGGAGTGGGAAATCCTCGACGGCGTGCTGGTGGTCGAAGAGCGCGAGAACATCGCCCCGGGCCTGAGCCAGGTGATCAACGCCAACCTGCTGCCCGGCGACTACCAGATCACCTGCGGCCTGCTGAGCAACCCGCGTGGCACCTTGAAGGTGACACCGACTGCCGAGTCTGACGCCCAAGCCAAGGCCAAGCCGTCGATGGTCGCGTTTATCGGCCCGCTGTCGGAGTTCCGCGTGTACCTGAGCAGCCAGGGTAGCGCCCTGGTCAAGGCCGTTACCGCGCTGGACCAAGCCATCGAAGCCGGCGACCTCGCCCAGGCCCAGGCGCTTTACGTACCGGCCCGCGAGGCTTACCAGCGCCTGGCCCCGGCTTCGCAACGCCTGGCGGAACTGGACAACGCGATCAACGCCCGCGCCGACTACTTTGAAAAGCGCGAGCAGGACCCGGCCTTCAGCGGCTTCCACCGTCTCGAATACGGCCTGTTCCAGCAACGCAATCTCGACGGCCTGGCGCCGATTGCCCAGCGCCTGGTCACCGACGTCACCAGCCTCAAGCAACAGCTGCTGGCCCAGTCGCTGCCGCCGGAGCAACTGGTGAGCATCGTGGTGCGCAACCTCAACAGCCTGGCCGACGTACGTGCCGCCAGCGGTGAGGAAGAACGCTACAGCCATACCGACCTCAACGGCTTCGCCGCCAACCTGGACGCCGCCCGCAAAGTGGTCGACCTGATGCGCCCGCTGCTGACCAAATCTGCCGCGCAATTGCTGCCGGGGATCGACAGCGCGATCACCGCCCTCGATGCCGAACTCAACGGTTTGAAAGTCGATGGCCGCTACGCCTCGTATGACAGCGTTACCGCCGATCAGCGCAAGCAGATCGCCGACAAGGCCAAGGCTCTGGCCGTTGCACTCGATGGAATCGACCCCGCCCTTGGCCTTTCCGGCCTGAAGTGAAGACGACCGTAGACATGAGTGATTCAGAACAATTTTCCGCCCAGCGTCGTCGTGTATTGCTGGGTATGGCCGCCACTGGCGCGGCCATTGCCGGCAGCAGCCTGAGCTGCCCGGCAATGGCTGCCAACGCGGCGGCACAGGTGACCACCGCGCCAAGCAGTGAAAAGACCCAGGACCACCACGATTTCCATGGCAAGCACCAGACCGGCATCGTCACTCCGCGCCCGGCCTGCGGCATGCTGGTGGCATTCGACGTATTGGCCAGCGACCGTGACGACCTGGAGCGGCTGTTCCGCACCTTGAACGAGCGTATCGCGTTCCTGATGACCGGCGGCACCGTGGTGCAAGTCGACCCGAAACTGCCGCCTACCGATTCCGGCATCCTCGGCCCGGTGGTGACACCGGACAACCTGACCATCACCGTATCGGTGGGCGAGTCGTTGTTCGACGAACGCTTCGGCCTGGCCGCGGCCAAGCCCAAGCGCCTGATCCGCATGGTCGGTTTCCCCAACGATGCACTGGAACCGGCGCAGTGCCACGGCGACCTGAGCCTGCAGTTCAGCTCCAACACCCCGGACACCAACATCCACGCCCTGCGCGACATCGTGAAAAACCTGCCGGACCTGCTGCTGGTGCGCTGGAAGCAGGAAGGCAGCGTGCCGCCCCAGGCCCCTGCCCGCCCCGGCGAGCCGGCACAAAGCGCGCGCAACTTCCTAGGTTTTCGCGACGGTTCGGCCAACCCGAACTCCAACGACAACAAGGCGATGGATCAGATTGTGTGGGTCCAGCCAGGCAGCGACGAACCGGCCTGGGCCGCCAATGGCAGCTACCAGGCGGTGCGGATCATCCGCAACTTCGTCGAACGCTGGGACCGCACCCCGCTGCAAGAGCAAGAAAGCATCATTGGCCGGATCAAGACCAGTGGCGCGCCCATGGACGGCCAGAAAGAAACCCAGGTCCCGGACTACAGCAAGGACCCGGAAGGCAAGTTGACCAAGCTCGATGCCCACATCCGCCTGGCCAACCCGCGTACTGCACAGACCCAGGCCAACCTGATCCTGCGCCGGCCGTTCAACTACTCCAACGGCGTCAACAAAAACGGTCAGCTGGACATGGGGCTGTTGTTCATCTGCTATCAGGCTGACCTGGAGAAAGGCTTTATCAGCGTGCAAACCCGGCTCAACGGCGAGCCTCTGGAGGAATACCTGAAGCCGGTTGGCGGCGGTTACTTCTTCACCTTGCCAGGCGTCACCGGGGCCCAGGATTTCATCGGGCGCACGCTGCTTGATGCGACACATCCACAAACCACTGCCAAAACCTAAAACAAACCCCAGAGCGGAAATCGTCCCATGAAGAAGTCGTCTCTCGCATTGTCGTTGTTAATGAGCCTTTCGCCGCTGGCCGCCTTCGCCGCCACCGCGCCGCTGGACCTGGTAGGGCCGGTGTCGGACTACAAGATCTATGTCACCGAAGAAATCGGCGAGCTGGTCACCCAGACCCAGGCGTTCACCGACGCCGTGAAAAAAGGCGACCTGGCGACCGCCAAGAAGCTGTACGCGCCAACCCGTGTGCACTATGAGTCGATCGAGCCGATCGCCGAACTGTTCAGCGATCTCGACGCCTCCATCGACTCCCGCGTGGACGACCACGAGAAAGGCGTGAAAGCCGAAGACTTCACCGGCTTCCACCGCATCGAGTACAGCCTGTTCTCCGAGAACACCACCAAAGGCCTCGACGCCCTGGCGGACAAGCTCAACAGCGACGTACTGGACCTGAAAACCCGCGTGGACGGCCTGACCTTCCCGCCGGAAAAAGTCGTCGGTGGTGCTGCTGCTCTGCTGGAAGAAGTCGCCGCGACCAAGATCTCCGGTGAAGAAGACCGCTACAGCCACACCGACCTGTATGACTTCCAGGGCAACATCGACGGCGCGAAGAAAATCGTCGACCTGTTCCGTCCGCAGATCGAGAAGCAAGACAAGGCCTTCGTTGCCAAAGTCGACAAGAACTTCGCCACCGTGGACAAGATCCTGGCCAAGTACAAAACCAAGGATGGCGGTTTCGAGACCTACGACAAGGTCAAGGAAGCCGACCGCAAAGCCCTGGTTGGCCCGGTCAATACCCTGGCGGAAGACCTGTCCACACTGCGTGGCAAGCTTGGCTTGAACTGATCCAGACGCTGCATGCTCTCGCCCGGCCTGCCGGGCGAGAGCCTTCCTCAGGCTGACGCCACCTGCACTCCGTCCGAAGGCCGCAAGGCATCGCGGATAGTCCGCAGCTTCAAGCACGTTTCCTCGTACTCACTCCCGGGATCCGACTCGGCGACAATGCCGCAGCCGGCGAACAGGTGCGCCTCACAGCCTCTGATCAACGCCGAGCGCAACGCCACGGCAAATTCACCATCACCCTGCGCATTCATCCAGCCCACTGGCGCTGCGTACCAGCCACGGTCGAGCTGCTCGTGCTCTCGGATATAGGCCATCGCCTCACGTCGCGGCAAGCCACCCACCGCCGGCGTCGGGTGCAGGGCCTGCACCAGTTGCAGCAATTGCACCTGGGGATGCAAGCGGCCCATCACCGGCGTCAACAGGTGCTGCACGTTGGCCAGCCGGTGCAACTGCGGCTGGCTGGCAATGTCGAGCATCGCGCAATAGGGCTGCAATGCTTCGCGCAGGGTTTGAACCACCAGGGTGTGTTCGTGGCGGTCCTTGGGGCTGTCCATCAAGGCCTGGCCAAGTTCGGCATCGTGCTGCTCGTGACGACCACGCGGGCAAGTACCGGCCAACGCCACCGTGTTCAGCGTGCCACGAGTCACCCGCACCAGCCGCTCCGGCGTTGCGCCGAGAAAGCAGCTGTCACCACGGCTGAACGCAAACAGGTACGCCTGGGGATAGGCCGCCTTGAGGTTTTCCAGCAGCGGGCCACAGGGGATCGTCCGTGAGGTGGTCAACCGCACTTCGCGGGCCAGCACCACCTTGCGCAGGTCGCCGGCGTTGATGCGCTGCACGGCCG
>NZ_JACARK010000867.1:0-2614 GCF_013386655.1 Pseudomonas sp. K5002
CACCACTCCCCGCAAGACGCAACGATAGCGCCCACAGCAACGCCCGGGCCCGGGCCATTCGCATAGTCATCAAAGAGGAAAGTCAGGCAAGTGTTGCGCGCCGGCATTGCACCTGGCGCTGTAGCGTTCGGCGTGGCGACTGCCCGGCGCATTCAACGCCGGGCAGTCGACAACCTGGTCGGCAGATGCCGCACCGTCACTCAGTGATCTTCTCGAAGTTGTTGTAGAACAACTCGCTGTCACGCCCGTCGGTCATGGTCTGCAGCGAATAGCCGCGGTTCAGGCGTGCGCCGCCGTCACGGGTCAGTGGCGCCCATACGACGTTGGCCCGACGCATCGTCGAGGTGCTCATCAATTCGTCGAAGGGGACGGAAATATAGATGCCCTTGTCGAAGCTGCCTTCGCCATATTCTTCCTTCGAGGCGGTGGTCAGCGTCACCCAGCCACCAAACTTCACGCCGTTCTTGAACTGGCGCGAGATGTCGACGGTGGTGCCCCAGTCCCGCGCCAGGTAACGCCCCACACTGACGGCGGCCAGGGTGTCATAGGGCAGCTCGGTATAGCTGGTGACATGGCCGGTGATGGTCTGGTAATCCCGCAGGCCGAAGCCCTGGTTGAAATCACGCTGGCGCACGAAGTTCAGGTCTGCGCCCACTGACCAGTGCTTGCCCGCCGGCCGGAACAACACCTCGCCGCCCACCCCGGCGTACATGGACTCCAGGTAGCCGCCGTAGACCATGCCATACAGGTCGCGGTCCAGGCGCTGCGCATGGTTGACCTGGAAGTTCGGCATCGTCACATCGGACGTGGTCATGTATTGGCGCAGGTCGGTGCGTACTCGCGGCAAGCCGCTGGGTGCGTCGTAGGTGAACTTGTCGTAGTTGTTCAGCAGGTTGGCGCTGAGCAAGCCGCTCCACCAGGTATTGCGGGTAAAACGGTACTCCGCGTCGGCGTCGGCAGTGAACTGATAAAGCAGGCCGTCGGGGCCACCGATGTTCTGTTTGTAACCCAGGCCGAGGCCATAGTTGAACGGCTCGAATTTTCCGCTGTAGAGCGTGGTTTCCCGATGGGCAACCGCCGGGTTGACCTCGGTATTACGGTGCAGCTCCGTCAACGGTTGCTGGTTGTTCACCACGGCACGGAAGGTCGCACGGGGCACGCTGGTTTCTTCAATGGGCATGTCATAGCGCTTGTTCACCAGGGTGAACCAGTCGATATCCTGATTGGCGCTGTTGTCGAGAATCCGGCTGGCGCGTCCCACGGCCTTGGCTGAATAGAAGTAGCGTTGCTGCTCGCCATACACCATCAATTCCGAGCCGCGCCGGGCAATGCGCTCCACCTTGTAGCCGGCATTCTGCTGCAGCCTGTCGGCGACGTTGGCCCAGTTGACCTGGTCGGCCGGGGTGGTGGGCATGCGCGCCGGCAACGGTTCGGCGGGCGGGTCATAGGTCTTGACCGGTGCCTTGCGGCTGACAAAGTTGGTGTGCAGGGTGATGCCGAACATCGCGGTATTCCCGCGTTCCCAGGCCGCACTCAGGTCGACGCTGTCAGCCAGCTTATAGACCACGCCAATGTTTACCGGTGAGTCCTGCTTGATCGGGTTGTCCAACGGCTCGTGCTTGTAGTCATTGCCCTCGTATTCGAGTTTCAGGCTCAGGGGTTCCCAGGGCGTTTGATAGGCGATCCCGCCGAACAACGAAGGGCGGCCCCTGAAATAGGCGTTGGAGTTCACGTCCCCTGCCCTGGCGACGACCGCAGTGCTCTTGGGCCGGTCGTTGAACTTGCTGCCGAACACCGACAGCGGGTTGCCGAAGTCGCCTCGGTTTCCCAGGTAGCCCCAGGCGATGCCGAGGCTGAAATCCAGGTTGCCGTGGCGCTTGTTGGCGACAAAGTATTCGCTGGAAAACAGCCCGGTACCGCCGATGTCCCGGGCACCGAAAGCCACCTGCGGTGCCCAGCGGCTTTCCTCCCAGAGCCGCGCCTTGAAGTCGATGGCCTTGTCCTTGAAGCTCTGGCTTCCGCTCAACGCCTCGGCGCCGTACCGGCGGTTGCTGATGGCGGTATAACGAAACGAACCCTCCAGCCAATCGAACGGTTGCAGGGAAAAACTGTAGCGCGAGTAGGGATCGGTGCGGTTGGCGTTGGCGCTCAACTCTCCCGCCGGGGCCATGCGTGCGGTGGGGGTCTGTAGCAGGCCCACGCCGCCGAAATCATTTTGGGTGTAACGGGGGTCACCGTGAGCCAACCCGCAAGGCAATAGCAGTACAGCCGCAAAACGTAAATTCAAGGGTTCACCTCAGCCAACGGTTGAGTGGCGAAAAACTCGGCCAGTTGTTGGTTGAGATCAGGGGTCGGCGTCTCAAGGTCGTCGCTGCGGATCGGCACCAGGATCCTGCTGCCGGGGGCCGCCACCACGCCGTCCTCGCGATTCCACGCCGCCACGCCCACGCGCCGTACCTGGCCGTCGGGCTGGATCAGCCACAGGTCATCGCGCTCGGCGTCATCGAGGACCGTGCAGTCGCCAACATAATCCCGCACCTCGCGCATGGCCCGGTACGGCACATCACAGGACTGCGCGACCGCGCCGAGCACGTGCACGGTGGACGGCCTCACG
>NZ_JACARK010000868.1:0-2485 GCF_013386655.1 Pseudomonas sp. K5002
GCCCCTGTCGTGGAGCACCCCGCTCGTGGGCGGCGTGACGCTCGGTGAAACCGTCGGGGTCGGTACCGCGGTAGTCGGCGCTGCGGCGGCGGCTTCCAACTCGGGCGGCAGTTCCAATGGCGGTACTTCCGGCACCGGCGGCACCACCGGTACAGGCGGTACCACCGGTACCAACTAATAACCCGCAATGTGTGTTGTTCAAGATCACCCGGAACTTCTGGGTGATCTTTTTTAGACTCGCCCTCGACTAGCGTAGTGCCATTATGATTCGTAGGTTACCTGTTCTTTTGCTGGCAAGTTTCAGCTTGCACGGCTGCATGTTTTCGCCTGGTCAACATATGGACACCAGTCAAATGTCCAGTGAGGGTTCTTCCGAAAGTACTCGGGTAGAGTTGATTCCCATCACCCCCAAATTGATTGCCATGGATGCCGCCACGCATGTTCGTGAATCGGTGCCGGCAGAACTGTTGTCTTATGTGCCCGGTGGCTATCGCGTCGGTGCCAATGACCTGTTGTTTATCACGGTTTGGGACCATCCCGAGTTGACGGCACCGTCCGGGCCGCAACAGCAGATCGACGCCAACGGGCGCCTGGTTCGCCCCGATGGCACGTTGTTTTATCCGTATATCGGCAACGTCCCGGTGGCCGGCAAGACCATCGAAGAGCTGCGGGCCTTTATCGCCGGGCGCTTGTCGCAATTTATTGAAAGCCCACAGGTCGACGTCAGCGTCCTGCGGTTTGCCAGCCAGACAGTGGTGGTGACCGGGGCGGTGATCAAGGCCGGGCAACAGCCGATCACTACCACGCCATTGAGCGCCGTCGAGGCCATTGGCGCTGCCGGTGTCGACCCCACGAATGCCGACCTCTCGAGCCTGACCCTGACGCGCGACGGCCGTGAGTACACGCTTGACCTGGACAGCCTCAATCGCCAGGGCTCGCAACTGCAGGGCATCTACCTCAAGGGCGGCGACCGGTTGTACCTGCCCTATAACGACCAGAAACGTGTCTACCTGATGGGCGAAGTCAATCAGCCCCGAGCCCTGAGCTTCAAGGGCAAGTCGATCAACCTGACCGATGCCCTGGGTACCGTAGGCGGCTTGAACCAGACCACTTCCAATGGCAATGCGGTCTATGTGATTCGCGGCGTGGACAACCTGGAAGCCGAACCGGCCAAGGTGTTCCAACTCGATGCCCAATCACCTTCCGCGCTGGTGCTGGCCACCCGGTTCGACTTGCAACCCCAGGACATCGTGTACGTCGGGCCGGCCGGCGTGACGCGCTGGAACCGCCTGATCAGCCAGTTGCTGCCGACCGCCAGTGCCATTGGGATTGGTGCCCGATCGGCCAATGACCTCAGCGAAGTCAACAGCAGATAAGGCGTTATCCCGTGGTGAAAATGTTGCCTACCAGCGCCTGCCTGTCGATGGCGCTCTTGTTGTGCGGGTGTAACCCGTTGATGAGGGCGTCGTGGTACACCCTCGAAACCTCTGTGACGGGCCCGGCCCCGATCAACGTGACCCGCGCCCAGGTCGACGCGGTGCCATACCCGCAGATCCTGGTGACCACCGCCGTCAGCGAGGGCGTGATGGCCATGGCCCGGCGCCGGGGCGACCTGCAGTTCTGGGTCGCTTCCGGCAAGCAAGTGGTGATGATGCGTGACGGCCTGGTGGTACGCACTGTCGGGCTGGGTGTTTCCCTGGATGGCACGCGTTTCAGTGGCGAATCGCCGTTCAAGCGCGGGCTCCAGCATCTGCCCGACGGCTACACCGGCACACGCTGGATCGACCTCTACGACGGCAACCGAATCGGTATCGCGGTCAACAGCCGTTTCAGCAGCCACGGTATCGAGACCCTCCGCATTCTGGACAAGGATTACGCCTTGCTGCGCATCGACGAGCAGGTGGACGCTCCCACCTTGAATTTCCGCGCCACCAACCATTATTGGGTCGACCCGCAGGATGGTTTCATCTGGCGCAGCGAGCAGCATTTGACGCCCCGGTTGGCCCTGAAAATCGTGCAGTTGCGTCCCGACCGGGAGGCAGCCCGATGAAGTGTTCGAAGCTTTTATGGCTGGGCCTGTTGCTGATCGGCCCCGGCACTGGCCAGGCGGCCGTTACAGTCAGTGGCGATGTGCGCAGCCCCGGCGCCTTCGAGGTCAAGCCGGGGGCGCGTTTGCTGGACGTTATTCGTGTGGCCCAACCCAATGCAGAAAGCTACTGGTTGGGCGCCGCATGGCTGCACCAGTCGTTGGTGAGCACGCAGGAACGCTTGAAGGCAGGGGTTTTGTTCGATCTGAAACTGCTGCAACGAGGGGCCTTGCTGGATGACCGTGGCTCCCGGGCGGACTTGAGTGCGCGTCTGTATCGACAGGTCGAACAGTTGCCGGTCACCGGCCGCCAGGTGCAAGTGCTGGACCCGATCGCCGTGGAGACGGGGTTCGCGCGCAACGCATTGCTGGATGACGGGGACCGGCTGGTCTACCCCG
>NZ_JACARK010000869.1:0-3410 GCF_013386655.1 Pseudomonas sp. K5002
GCGGCCGTTACCGCAGCAACAGATATGTCCACCACACCCGCCACCACCGATCAAACACCCCTTGCGACCCCCCAATTTCTTTGCTAGCTTCTTACAAAATGTTAACGATAACATTTGCTCTAAAAATAAAAACAAAACAGAGATCCCCACCATGAAAATGCTTCCGAAAACCCTGTGTTTGTTGGCTCTGAGCATCAATCTTGGCACCGCTGGCCTGGCACTGGCCGACACCAAACCCGCCCCCATCCGCATCGGCGCGTCCTTCCAGGAAATCAACAACCCTTACTTCGTCACCATGAAAGACGCCCTGCAGGAAGCCGGGGCGACCATCGGGGCGCAGTTGATCATCACCGACGCCCGCCACGACGTGTCCAAACAGGTCAGCGACGTCGAAGACATGCTGCAAAAAGGCATCGACATCCTGCTGATCAACCCCACTGACTCCGTCGGCGTGCAATCAGCCGTCAAATCCGCCCACGCCGCCGGCGTAGTCGTGGTCGCCGTCGACGCCCAGGCCGAAGGCCCACTGGACTCCTTCGTCGGCTCGAAGAACTTCGACGCCGGCTTCCAGGCCTGCGAATACCTGGCCAAAAACATCGGGGACAAGGGCAATATCGCCATCCTCGACGGCATCGCCGTGGTACCGATCCTGGAGCGCGTGCGCGGTTGCAAGGAGGCCGTGGCCAAGCACCCGGACATCAAGATCGTGAGCATCCAGAACGGCAAGCAGGAACGTGACCAGGCGCTGACCGTCACCGAAAACATGCTGCAGGCCCAGCCCACCCTCAAGGGCATTTTCAGCGTCAACGACAACGGTTCCCTCGGCGCACTCTCGGCCATCGAAGCCAGTGGCCTGGATGTCAAGCTGGTGAGCGTCGACGGCGCGCCGGAAGCGATCAAGGCCATCCAGAAACCCGGCAGCAAATTCATCGCCACCTCCGCGCAATACCCCCGTGACCAGATCCGCCTCGCCCTGGGCATCGCCCTGGCCAAGAAGTGGGGCTCGCAAGTACCGGCCACGATCCCGGTGGACATCACCCTGATTGACCAGGCCAAGGCCAAGGATTTCAGTTGGTAAAACACCCAGGCCCCACGCCAGGCGTGGGGCACAGGTCATCCATCTGAATGCGAGGTCGGCGGTATGAGCAGTCTTCTGAAGCTGGAAAATATCTGTAAGCGCTACCCGGGGGTGCAAGCCCTCAAGGCGATCAACCTGGAAGTGCAGCGCGGCGAGATTCATGCCTTGCTCGGGGAAAACGGTGCAGGCAAATCGACCTTGATGAAGATCCTTGGCGGGGTCGAGCACCAGGACGAAGGGCAGATCCTGATCGACGGTGAGGCTCGGCAGTTCGCGACGTATCGTGATGCGATTGCCGCCGGCATCGGCATTGTGTTCCAGGAATTCAGCCTGATTCCCTACCTCACGGCGGTGGAAAATATTTTCCTCGGCCATGAGCTGAGCAACCGTTTTGGCCTGTTGCGCAAGCGCGAAATGGTCGAGGCGAGCGAGGCGTTGTTCAAGCGCCTCGGTGTCAGTATTGACCTGCAATGCGCGGTCAGGCACCTGAGCGTGGCCGAGCAGCAATTCGTCGAGATCGCCAAGGCCCTGGCCCTGGACGCTCGGCTGCTGGTGCTCGACGAACCCACCGCCACCCTCACGCCGAGCGAAGCCGAGCTGCTGTTCGAAATCATGCGTGAACTCAAGCGCCAGGGTGTGGCGGTGATTTTTATCTCCCACCACCTGGAGGAGATTTTCCAGGTCTGCGACCGCATCAGCGTGCTGCGCGACGGCGGCAATGTGGGCGTCACCGATGTGGCCGACAGCGATATCGACCGCCTGGTGGAAATGATGGTCGGGCGGCGCCTGGAGTGCAGTTTTCCGCCCAAGCCCACCGCCGCACGCGGGCCGCTGCTGCTGGAGGTCAAGGACATCCAGTTGGTGCGCAACGGCCCCCATAACCACTTTGAATTGCACAAGGGCGAGATTCTCGGCTTTGCCGGCCTGGTGGGTTCCGGGCGTACCGAATTGGCGCTGGGCATGATGGGCGCGCTGCCGTCGGTGAGCAAAGACGTGTGGCTGCGGGGTGAACAAATCACCCTCGACGACCCGGCCCAGGCCTTGGCCCATGGCATCGGCCTGCTGCCGGAAAGCCGCAAGACCGAAGGGCTGATCACCGATTTCAGCATTCGCGAAAACATCTCGCTCAACAACCTGCCCAAATACCAGAACGCCAGCGGCCTGATCGACAAGGACAAGGAGTGCGCCAGCGTTGAAGCGCTGATGCGCCAGCTGTCGATCAAGGCCCCCAGCGGCGAGAGCCGGGTGTTCAACCTCAGCGGCGGCAACCAGCAGAAAGTCGTGATTGCCCGCTGGATCAACCATCACTGCGACGTGCTGGTGTTCGACGAACCCACCCGTGGCATCGACGTCGGTGCCAAGGCACAGATCTACGCACTGATGCGCAGCCTCACCGAACAGGGCTACGCAATCATCATGATTTCCTCGGAACTGCCGGAAGTCATCGGCATGTGCGACCGCGTCGCGGTGTTCCACAAGGGCGCCATCGTCAAGGTACTGGAAGCGTCTGCCGTCAATCCTCAAGAGGTCATGCGCCATGCAACAGGGGGCTCAAGTGAATACGTCCATTAATGCCGTGGGGCCTGGCCGGCTGCGCCTGAACCTGGCGCGGTTGATTCGCTCACCGGCGTTTTATCCCTTTGTCGGGCTGCTGGTGGTGACGTTGGTGATGATCTTCGCCAGCGATAACTTCCTGACGGCCAACAACCTGTCGAACATCGCGCGCCAGGTGTCGATCAACGCGATTATCGCGGTGGGCATGACCTGCGTGATTCTCACCGGCGGCATCGATTTGTCGGTGGGGCCGGTGATGGCGTTGTCCGGCACCTTGACCGCCGGCTTGATGGTCGCAGGCTTGCCGCCGGGCCTGGCAATTGGCGCCGGGATGCTGGTCGGCGTGGCGTTCGGCATCGGCAATGGCCTGTTCGTCGCCTACCTGCACATGCCGCCGATCATCGTCACCCTGGCGACCATGGGCATCGCCCGCGGGTTCGGCCTGATGTACACCGATGGCTACCCGATTTCCGGTTTGCCGGAGTGGTTCGGCTTCTTTGGCCGCGAAAGCCTGTTCGGCATTTCGGTGCCGATCCTGATCATGTTGGTGACGTACCTGGCGGCCTATGTGCTGCTGCAACACACCCGCATCGGCCGCTATATCTACGCGATCGGCGGCAACGAGGAAGCGGTGCGCCTGTCCGGCGTGCGGGCGGCGCGCTTCAAATTGCTGGTGTATGGCATCAGCGGTTTGACCGCCGCGATTGCCGGGCTGGTGCTGACCTCACGCTTGATGAGCGGCCAGCCGAATGCCGGGGTGTCGTTCGAACTCGACGCG
>NZ_JACARK010000870.1:0-1816 GCF_013386655.1 Pseudomonas sp. K5002
CGTCGATGCACACCAGGTATTCGCTGCGCGCTGCTACCGCGCCCATGCGCAAGGCCACAGCCTTGCCCTGGTTTTGCGCCAGGTGCAGCACCCGCAGGCGCGGCTCTTTCAGCGCCAGCGCATCGAGCACGGCGGCGGTGTTGTCGCTGGAGCCGTCGTTGATCGCGATCACTTCGATGTTACGGTATTGCTGGGCCAACGCGGCACCGATGGTCTCGGCGGCGTTGTCGCCTTCGTTGTAGCAAGGGATCAGGATCGAGATCAGCGGCTCACCGGCCAGCACCGGCGCCGGCGTGTCATCCGCCCACGGCCAATGGCGCTCCCAGTGCAGCCAGAAGTACAGGCCGCCAGCGATCCACAAGCCGGACATGAACAGCGGATAGAAGAAGACGAAGTCCATCAGGAACTGCCCGGTGACCAAAAAGATCAGCCCAAGGGGCACACCCAATACCAATGACAAGACGATAAGCGCGAGGATTCTGTCGAACATGAGTCAAGGATTCCACTGGTTGGAAAGGGCCGGACGCACGGTTTTCAGATCCGGCGAATTCTCCAGGAAGTTGTCGGGGTAGTAGCCAAAACTGGTCACGCCCTGACGCTTGAGCACGCCCATCCACTCGGCCATTTGTGCACCGTCCAGATCGGGGGCGGCCGAGGTGCGCCAGTCCTTGGCTTGCAACTCGAAGACTGTGCGTTGCAGCGCGCCGGGGCGGGCCTTGACGATGGCCACGAGCTTTTCCAGCCAGGCGTTGGAGCCCTTGAGGTCCTGGCCTTCCATCAGCGGCATGGCCATCGGCGCAGTCCAGTCGTAGCTGGTGAGGAAGTCGTCGAGGTTCTGCGCGAACCAGGCTTCGCTGCCCGGGTTGAGCATCGGTTCGGCGAAGATATTGCGTGCGGTCTGCACCTGCGGGCCGCGCAGCGTGCGGACCTTGGCGGTCAGCTCATGGGTGAAGTCGATCAGGTAGCGGCTCTTGAAACGCGTCCAGCGCTGCATCACCGCAGGGTCGGCGCGCAGGGCTTCGATGGTGTCCGGCAGGCCATTGGCGGCGTAGGCCTTGAGCGCCAGCGGGCTGGCGTCTTCGAAGTCCGACAGCACCGCGTCGTCGTGGAACAGCACGCCGTCGATGGCACTGGTGCGCGCCAGGTCTTCGTAGATCTCACCGATGACCTGCCGCACTTTCGGATCGAACGGCGACAGGCGCTGGTACTGGTCCGGGTCGATGGCGACCTTGCCGGTTTGCGGGTCCCAACGGGTGACGCGGGGCAGCTTCGAATCGAGGGCGAAACTGAGCACCGGCATCCAGGCAAATACGCTCACGTGGGCCCGGGTGCGCAGTTGCCAGGTGACGCGGTTGAACAGGTCGGCGCGCACCGGCAAATGGCGGTTGGGGAAGTACAGCGAACGCACCAGGCCATCGCCCTTGGGGTCGGCGAAAGCCTGCAGGAACACGGTGCTGGCACCCATGTCGACCACGCGCTGGATCAGTTTGTCGAGGTTGCGCACCTGCTGTTCCGGGTCCGGGTCGTAGACGTTGTCCAGGTCCACATGCAGCACCCGCAGCGGGGCTTCAGTCTGGGTCGCGACGATGGCGTTGGCGTAGTGTTCGCCGTCCGGGTCGGAGGCCACCAGGAAGCGCGGGCTGCTCATCAGGTTGCCGAGGCTGTCGAGACCGTCTTCCAGGGTCAGGGCCATCTGGTAACCCTGCTCGCCCACCACCGCCAGCGAGGTGCCATCGGCAGCGCCGTAAGGCCACACCCACACGCGCGGCGCCTTGCCGGTGACGGCGCGGATCTTGTTGGAGATCGCCGTCACGTC
>NZ_JACARK010000871.1:0-450 GCF_013386655.1 Pseudomonas sp. K5002
CCCCGCCTGCCGCGCACGGCTGACCACCTGGATCGAAATGATCGAATCGCCACCCAGTTCGAAGAAGTTGTCGCTGATGCCCACCTGCCCAAGCTTGAGCACGTCTTGCCAGATCGTCGCCAGTTGCTGCTCCAGCGCGTTGCGCGGAGCGACGTAGGCTTGTTGCAGTTGACTGACATCCGGTTTGGGCAGGTTCTTGCGATCCAGCTTGCCGTTCGGTGTCAGCGGCATGCGTTCCAGAGACAAGACATACGCCGGCACCATATGCGCCGGCAATGAAGCCTGGAGCTGCGCACGCAGGTCTTCGCTGAAACCGGCACGGGTTGAATCGCCGACCACGTAAGCCACCAGGCGCTTGCCGCTACCGGCGCTGCCTTCCTGGGCCACGACCACCGCTTCGCGCACACCCTGAAGGGCTTGCAGCGCCGCTTCGACCTCACCCAGCTCGAT
>NZ_JACARK010000872.1:0-2247 GCF_013386655.1 Pseudomonas sp. K5002
TGCACGGATTGTTCCTGCAGCTTGCAGTCATCCTTGGGCAGGATCACCTGGACGATCTGCGCTGCGCCGCCCTGGCTCAGGGCGATCAGTTGGCTGTCGGTCAGGGTTTCGTCGGCCAGCACGGCCACGGCCACGCGGGCCTTGGGCGCGGTACCCGGGGTGACGCGGGTCAGGACCGTGCCATCGGCCTGGGGCAGTTGTTCCAGAGTCGGTTGCGGTGCAGGGCGGTTCCAGTACCAGTAGCCGCCACCGAGGATCAGTGCCAGTACCACCAAAAATGCCAATACATACCGCCAGGAGCGTCGAATCATCAGCGTTTCACCAATCCAGTCAAGCCGCCCGCAATCAGGGCGGCGGTGTCGGCCAGTGCCACCAGCGGATCAAGTCCTGCGGGCACGGCCATATAACGGGGTTCCCAGTCAGGCTGGAACTTGTCTTTGAAGCGGCGCAAGCCTTGGAAGTTATACAGTTGCTCGCCACGGCGGAACACCATCGAGCCCAGGCGTTGGGTCAGCGGGGCGCCACGTCGTGGTTGCAGGCCCGACAACGGCACCATGCCGAGGCTGAAGCGGGCGTAGCCATGGTTCTTATAATGTTGAATCAGGCCGACCATCATGAATTCCATGGTCAGTTTCGGCGCGTCCGGGTGCGCACGCATCAGGTCGAGACTGGCCAGGTCGTGGCTGTAGGTCTCAAGCAGGTTCGCAAACGCTACCGGGCGCCCTTCGAAGCGAATGATCGCAATACGAAAGTGCTTGAGGTAGTCGTCGCTGAATCGTCCAAGGGAAAAGCCTTTTTCCCGCACGTTCTTGCCGGTCAGCCATGCGTCGGAGATGACTTTCAACTCCTCCATCGGGGCCTGGCCGGGTTCGTGGATCTCCAGGGACAAGCCATCACGGGTCCCGCGGTTCCAGGTGTAGCGCAGGTCCTTCATCTCTTTGCCCTTGGCTTCCAGGTCAAAGCGTTTGAGGTCGACCCGGGCTTCTTCACCCAGTTTGATCGCGGTGAGGCCGATGTCCATGTAGTACGGCAGGTTCTCCGCGCGCACCTGGTAGAACACCGGGCGGGCGTGGTGAATGTCGCACAGGTCGCGGAACTGCCAGATCATCTCGGCCCGTTGCAGGGTCGGGCCAATCGGATCGTACAAGGCCACCAGGCTGCGACCGCGACGAGCGTACATCAGGAACGCTTCGTCGTTGGGATGAAACAGCAGGGCCTTGTCGCCGGTCAGCGCCAGGCCGCCGTCGGGTTGTGCAGAGTTCATCAGGATCTTGGTGGCGCGCTCCAGCTCATCCGGTGTCGGCAAGTGGATGATCGGGCGCGCGGTACGCAGCAGCCAGGTCAGCGACACCACCACCAGCACCACGGCCGCGCCCAGCAGCGAACGCAGGCCCCGCGGGGCGTTGGCGTCGAGGGTGAACTGCCACCACAACTGATGGCTGTAGGGCACGTCCTGGTAGGCGAACAACAGCAGCCAGATTGACGCACCGAGTACGCACACGCTGGCCACCAGGTACAGCGGCGAGAACGGCAGTTCGGTCAGGCGGCTGGCGCGATAGAACGAGCGCCGGAAGATCGCCAGCAGCACCGCCGTCATGGTCATCAGGCTGGCTTCTTCCCAGTCGAAACCCTTGAGCAGGGAGAGCAGGGCGCCGGTCAGCAGCAGCACCATGGTCAGCATCCACGCCGCGGACAACCGTCGACGCAGGCCCTGGGCCAACAGAAGGCAGAGCACGCCGATCAGGCTGGCACCAAAGTGCGAAGCGTCAATCAGGCGATGAGGAATCAGGAAGCCGATGTTTTCCAGGCGTGAGTCGATTTCCGGGGTTGCGCCGGAAAACAGCAGGACCACGCCTGACAAAAAAACCAGTACGGCCAGGATCGGCGCAGCGAGGCCGGAGGCCGCGCGCAGGCTTTGTTGCGTATGGAACAGGCGCTGGGCTTCATTGACCAGCAGGAACACACAAGCGATCAACAGCGGCAGCACCACATAGATCATCCGGTACAGCAGCAGTGCGGCCGCCAGTGGCGCGGCACCGAGCTTGTCGGCGAAGGCAGCCAGCAGAATTGCTTCGAACACCCCGACGCCACCGGGTACATGGCTGAGCACACCGGCGGCCAGGGCCAGCAGGTACACCAGCAGGAACGGGCCAAACGGCGGCGCTTCCGGCAGCAGCATATACAGCACGGTAGCGGCCGCAGCCACGTCGAGGGCGGTGATGATCAGTTGCAGGAAGGTCAGGCGAC
>NZ_JACARK010000873.1:0-3340 GCF_013386655.1 Pseudomonas sp. K5002
GCCGGCGCTGGGCGGTCTGCTGTACGCCTTTGGCAGTGTCTGGGTCTACGGCCCCACGGTGGTGCTGTACCTGATCGCCTGCGTGCTGACCCTCAACCTGCCCGCGCGCCAGACGCCGCTGAACAAGGCCAAGGCGACCATGGATTCGTTGCTGGCCGGGATTCGTTTTATCCGCAGTCGGCCGGACATCCTCGGCGCGATTTCCCTGGACCTGTTCGCCGTATTGCTGGGCGGCGCCACGGCCTTGCTGCCGGTGTTCGCCAAGGACATTTTGCTGACCGGGCCGTGGGGCCTTGGGCTGCTGCGCTCGGCGCCAGCGGTCGGGGCGTTGTTGATGTCGTTGTGGCTGGCGCGGTTTGCCGTCGACCGGCATGTGGGGCGGATCATGTTTACGGCGGTCGGGGTGTTTGGCGTAGCCACCATCGCGTTCGGCCTGTCGACCTCGTTCTGGTTCTCCCTGGCGGTGCTGGTGGTATTGGGCGCAGCGGACATGATCAGCATGGTGATCCGCGCCTCGTTCGTGCAACTGGAAACCCCGGACGAAATGCGCGGCCGGGTCAGCGCGGTCAACGGGCTGTTTATCGGCGCGTCGAATCAGTTGGGCGAGTTCGAGTCCGGGATCACCGCCCACTGGTTCGGCACCGTGCCCGCCGTGGTCATGGGCGGCATCGGCACGCTGGTGGTGACCGGGGTCTGGATCAAACTGTTCCCGACCCTGGCCAACCGCGACCGCATGCATGTGCCGGTGGAAGAGCCCGCCAAGGTTTAGAAGACCTTGTCGAGGGTGACGGGAAAGTCCCGCACCCGCTTGCCGGTGGCGTGATACACCGCGTTGGCCACCGCCGCCGCCACCCCGACTATCCCGATCTCGCCGACGCCCTTGGACCCAAGGGCGTTGACGATCTCGTCGTGTTCTTCGACAAACAGCACATCAATCTCGCCGATATCCGCGTTTACCGGAATGTGGTATTCGGCCAGGCTGTGGTTCATGGAGCGACCCAATGCGTGATCGACCTGGGTCTCCTCATGCAACGCCATGCCGATGCCCCAGACCACACCGCCGAGAATCTGGCTACGGGCCATCTTCGGATTGACCACCCGCCCGGCCGCAATCGCACTGACCACCCGGCTGACCTTGATGGTGCCCAGGTCCTCATCCACCCGCACTTCGACAAACACCGCCGAATGGGTGGCAGAGGCATAGCCTTCGCGCTGTTTGCCCGGCTCGCAATCCACCTGCACTTCCAGCGCCTGCTCGCCGCTGTCTTGCACCAATTGCGCCAGGGAGATGCGCTGGTCACCGGCGTGCATCTGGCCGTTCTCAAACCGCGCCGACTCAGCGTCTTTGAACGCCGGGTACGTCTTGCGCGCAATGTCCAACAGCTTGGCATTCAACGCTTCACAGGCCTGTTGCACCGCGCTGCCCACCGACGACACGGTAAACGAGCCGCCCTGCAACGGCGCCGTCGGCAGCGATGAATCCCCCAGCAGGAACGTCACATCGCCTACCGGCACGCCGCTGGCCTGGGCGGCGATCTGCGCCATGACCGTGTAAGTGCCGGTGCCGATATCGGTGGTGGCGCTGCTGACCGTGAGCTTGCCCAGATGGTCGATCCGCGCCTTGGCGCTGGCTTTCATTTGCAGGGCCTCCCACACCCCGCCGGCCATGCCCCAACCGATCAGTTGGCGACCATCGCGCATGCTTCGCGGCTCCGGGTTGCGCTGGCTCCAGCCAAAACGCTCGGCACCTTCTCTGTAGCATTCGCGCAACGCTTTGCTGGACCAGGGCTTGTCTTCGTTCTGATTGCGCTCGGCATAGTTGATCAGCCGCAATTGCACCGGGTCGATGCCCAGGGCGCAGGCCAGTTCATCCATCGCGCATTCCAGGCCGATCACCCCCAGCGCTGCGCCGGGGGCGCGCATGTCCAGCGGTGTGAACACGTCCAGCGGCACCAGCTTGTAGGTCAGCAGCACGTTATCGCAGTGATAGAGCATGCCGCTCCATTCCACCACGTGTTCGCTGAAGTCCTCGAAGCGCGAGGTCTGGCCGATGGCGGTGTGGCCCAGGGCAAGCAAGCGGCCATTGGCGGCAGCACCCAGTTGCAGGCGCTGCAAGGTGCGCGGGCGATAACCGAAGGTGAACATCTGCTGGCGCGTGAGGGTGACGCGCACCGAACGCTTCAGGGCCAGCGATGCCATCACTGCCAGCGGCAACTGGTACTGCGGGCGCAGACCGGAACCAAAGGCGCCGCCGACGAACGCGGCGAAGATCCGCACCTGGCTTTTATCCAGGCCGAAGACTTTCTGCACATAGGCCTGGCAGTTCTGCGGGCCCTGGGTCTTGTCATGGATATGCAGGGTGCCGTCCGGCTGATACAGCACGGTACTGGCGTGGGGTTCCATGGGGTTATGGTGTTCGATGGGCGTGCTGTAGTGCAGGTCCAGGCTCGTGGCGGCGCCGGTCCATTCGGCCTGGAAGTTGCCGCGCGGCTTGGGCGGTGTTTGCGGCGACGGGTACGCCTGCTCCTGCAAGGCCAGCAGATCGGTCTCGGCAGGCTCGGCGGCGTATTCAATCTGCACCAGAGAACCGGCGTGGCGCGCCAGCTCCAGGTTGTCGGCAATCACCAATGCCAACGGCTGGCCGCTGTAGAGCACGCGGTCGTTGTACAGCGGGCGAAACGGCGAGCCGTCGGCAGCATCGGCATCGGCGTAGCTGTCGTCGTAGCTGGCCAGTTTCGGGCGGTTGAGGTGATCAAGCACCATCACCACACCGGGCAGCGCCAGGGCTTGGGACGCATCAATGCGGATGACCCGGCCCTTGGTGATGTTGCTCGACACCACGCTGCCGTGCAGCAAGCCATCCTCGGGAAACTCACCGGCATAGCGCGCTTGCCCGGTGACCTTGAGCAGACCGTCGACCCGGTCCAACGGTTTGCCGATTGCGCTCATGACGTGGCTCCTGCAACAGCGGCATCGCTCAGGGCGCGAATGATCGCGCGGCGTGCCAGTTTGATCTTGAAGCCGTTGTGCTCCAGCGGCTCGGCGTCCAGGAGCAGGGTTTCGGCGGCAGTGCTGAAGGTTTCGCGGCTGACGGACTGGCCGATCAGCGCGGCTTCCACCGCGCGATCACGCCATGGCTTGTGGGCGACGCCGCCCAGGGCCAGGCGGGCGTCGACGATCACATCGCCATCCAGCTCAAGCGCCGCCGCGACGGATATCAGGGCGAAGGCGTAGGAAGCCCGGTCACGGATTTTCAGATAGTGACTGTGGGCAGCCAGGTGGTCGGCAGGCAACTCGATGGCGGTGATCAGTTCGTCGTCAGCCAACTGGTTATCCCGCT
>NZ_JACARK010000874.1:0-5122 GCF_013386655.1 Pseudomonas sp. K5002
TGCAGCCGCCATGGCCGGCGGTCATGAACACGGTGGTTGCCTCGCGCCAGATCTGCAGTTCTTCCCGGCGCTGGGCCACCCGCGCAGGTTCCAGGGCACCCATGGCCATCAGCAGGCTGGCGGCGCCGCAGGTGAAGTCGGTGGTTTGCTGGTAATAGGGCACGCTCAAGGCGCGCGCGTCCTGGTGCTGGAGGATGCGTTTCTCCAGGCGCAGGGCCGGGGCGTGGTCTTCGTAGTAGTCGTTGACCAGGGCAAAGCGCCGGTAGCCGTTGCGCTCATACAGGGCGATGGCGCCGGGGTTGTCGGTACGCACTTCCAGGCGCAGGTAGGCGCAGTCATGCTCAACCGCACAGGCTTCGATGCGCGTCAGCAGTTGTTTGCCCAGGCCCAGGCCCCGGGAAAACTCGGCGATGGCGATGGAGTACAGGCGCGCCAGCGAGGTGCCACGGTGGAACAACACCAGGGCGTAGCCCAGCAATTCGCCGTGTTTTTCTGCCACCAGCAGTTGCCCGTGGGCGCGACTGACCATCCACTGGAAGCTGCGGGTGGAGAGCCGGTCCGTGGTGAAACAGTGCTGTTCCAATGCCACCAATGCAGGCACGTCATCGGGTGTTGCAACGCGAAAGGAAAGAGCCATGTGACCGCCGTAAAAGTTGCGTAACGAAACGGGACTTCTCTAAAAGATCGTGCTTAATAGAAAAGGTCTAGTTCTCTAAAGCGGATCAATCAATATGTCAGCGGTACAAGGTCATTGGCGTGAAGTATCCGAGCAAACAGTGGCGGCGACAATAACTTCCAACGGTTATTTTTCCAGCCCTCCCAAGAGTGCAAGTCAAGTCGTGATCATTGTCGAGCGCAAGGAAGACTGGGCCTCGTACTTCCCCAGCGAAGACATCGTCACCGCCCAGGAATACCTTGAGCAAACCCGGGAAAACGAGACGGGCAAGCGCGTGCAGGTGATCAACCTGTGCCGCAGCTACAAGTACCTGGGGCACGGCTACTACTGCTCGCTGCTGGCCGAGGCGCGGGGGCACAAGGTGATTCCGTCGGTGCGCACCATCAGCGAACTGACGAAAAAGTCCCTGTACGGCCTGGCCCTGGATGACCTCGATAAAACCCTCGATAAAGCCTTGAGTCATCATCTCTACAGCAACACTGAAGGCTTTACCCTGACACTTTACTTTGGCCGGACCAATATTGAACCCTTGCAGGATCTGGCCCGCCAATTGTTTGAAGCGTTTCCCTGCCCGATCCTGTTAGTTGAGTTTCGCAAGAATAACGGCTGGCACATCGAAGGCATCAAGTCTGGCGTATTGCACAAGTTGCGTGATGACCAGGAAGACCAATTCGCGAATGCCCTGGACAACTTCAGCCGCAAGATCTGGCGTCAACCGCGCTCCCGCCGTCTGGCCCGCTATGACCTGGCGATCCTGCACGACCCGCAGGAACAACTGCCGCCGTCCAACGCCCGCGCCCTGGAAAATTTCGTCCGGGTCGGCAAGGGGCTCGGCATCGACGTGGAACTGATCGAACGCAAGGACTACGCCCGCCTGGCCGAATACGACGCCCTGCTGATCCGCGAGACCACCAGTGTCGACAACCACACCTATCGCTTCGCGAAAAAGGCCGAAAGCGAAGGGCTGGTGGTGATGGACGACCCGGCCTCGATCCTGCGCTGTACCAACAAGGTCTACCTCACGGACCTGCTGAAAAGCCATCAACTGGGCATGCCCGCCACCGAAATTCTCTACAAGGAGCGACCCGAAGATTTCGAACGGGTGGGTGAGCGCCTCGGCTTCCCGCTGGTGCTGAAGATCCCCGACGGGTGTTTCTCCCGCGGCGTGATCAAGGTCGAAAGCCAGCAAGCGCTGCTGACCGCCACCGCCGAACTGTTCGAGCATTCCGTGTTGCTGCTGGCCCAGGAATTTTTCTACACCGAGTACGACTGGCGCATCGGCGTCCTCAACCGCAAACCGATCTTTGCCTGCCAGTACTTCATGTCCAAGGGGCATTGGCAGATCTACAACCACAAGGCCATCGGCCAGGACATCAACGGCGAGTGCCGTACCCTGGCGGTCCACGAAGCCCCCAAGGCGGTGGTGGAACTGGCGGTAAAAACCGCCAACCTGATCGGCGACGGCCTTTATGGCGTCGACCTCAAGCAATCCGGCGACAAGGTGGTGGTAATCGAGGTCAACGACAACCCCAACATGGACGCCGGCATCGAAGATGCCTACCTGCAAGACGACTTGTATTCCCTGGTACTGGAAGAGTTCGTGCGACGCCTGGAGTTGAAGCGTCAAGGCCAGGTGTGGTGACGCGCGATGATCCAGCGCTTTGAATTAACCGATGGCAAGTTGTACAACAGCCTGGGGGACGGCGGGGATGTCTTGCTGTTCAGCAATCCTGACCCCCACGAGCGCAAGTACCTGCGCGACTGCTACAAGCTCGATGAACATGCCCTGGCTTCGGCGCTGGACCCGGACGAAGTGTCGCGCATCGAGTTCCACCCCGATAACCTGTTCCTGATCTGGAAGCGCCCGGAGAACTATTCGGGCGGCGGCAACCTGGTGTTTGAAGTGTCGTCCTGCGGCCTGTTGTTTTCCGGGGACCAACTCCTGGTGATCGCCACCGACGACAGCCAGCTCTCCGGGCTGGGTGCGCGCCGGCCATTGCGCACGCCGCTGGATGTGTTGCTGGACTTGCTGCTCAACAACATCCATCACTACCTGGGCCACCTCAAGGTGATCAAGATGGTCGCCCGGGAACTGCAGCAGCAGTTCAATGCATCGATGAGCAATCGCCACCTGATGCAGATGTTCAACCTCAGCGAAAGCCTGATCTATTACATCAACGCCCTGCACAGCAACGGCGCGGTGCTGACGCGCCTGCGCAACCATGGGGAAAAGGAACATTTCAGCGCTGAAACACTGGGCCTGATCGATGACCTGATTATCGAGAACAACCAGTGCTACAAGCAGGCGGAGATTTACTCCAACGTGTTCTCCGGGCTGATCGACGCCCGGGGCAACCTGATGAACAACAGCATGAACAACCTGCTGCGCAAGCTGACGCTGATCAACGTGGTGTTCCTGCCGTTGAACCTGATCGCCAGCGTGGGCGGGATGTCGGAGTTCAGCATGATGACGGCGGGCACGCCGTGGTGGATTTCGTACCCGTTGTTCATGGCCGCGATGGGACTCGGGGCGGGGTTGATGGTGCTGGGGTTGAAGCGGATTGCGGGGAGTGGCGACAAGGCAGTATGACTAAAATCCTGAATATCACTGAGGTCTAAATGTGGGAGCGGGCTTGCTCGCGAAAGCGGTGGATCAGTCACTGTAGATGGCGACTGTCACACCGCTTTCGCGAGCAAGCCCGCTCCCACAGGGGATGTGCGCCATTCAGACGTCCGGCTGCAACGTCAGCACCTCAAACCCATCCCGCGTCACCGCCACCGTATGTTCCCACTGCGCCGACAAGCTGTTGTCCCGCGTCACCACCGTCCAGCCATCCTTCAAGCTGCGCACCTTGGCGCTGCCCTGGTTGAGCATCGGCTCAATGGTAAACACCATGCCTTCACGCAGTTCGAGCCCGGTACCGGGGCGGCCGAAGTGCAGGATCTGCGGGTCCTCGTGCATCTCGCGGCCAATGCCATGCCCGCAATATTCACGCACCACGCTGTAGCCGTTGCTCTGGGCATGGTTCTGGATGGCGTAGCCGATATCCCCCAGGCGTGCGCCGGGCTTGACCTGGCGGATGCCGGCCCACATCGCTTCAAAGGTCATTTCCACCAGGCGCCGGGCCTTGGGCGAGACATTGCCGATCATGTACATCTTGCTGGAGTCGGCGATATAGCCGCCTTTCTCCAGGGTGATGTCGATGTTGACGATGTCGCCGTCCTTGAGCACGGCCTTGGCGCTGGGCATGCCATGGCACACCACCTCGTTGATCGAGGTATTGATGCAGAAGGGGTAGTCGTACTGGCCCAGGCTCGCCGGTCGCGATTGCAGGTCATTGCGGATGAAGGCTTCCACCGCGCTGTCGATCTCCAGGGTCGACTGGCCGGCGGCGACAAAACCGTCGAGCATGGTAAACACCTGGGCCAACAGGCGGCCGGATTCGCGCATCACGGCAAGTTGTTCGGTGGTCTTGATCATTCGCTGCGCCCCCGGATCAGGTCGGGCTTGTCCAGCAACAGTTTGTTGATCAGGTCGTTATAGGCCAGGTGTGGATTGAGTTCGGCGAGCAGGCCGATCTTGATCCAGAACTCGGCCTGGGCGTTGATGGAACGGTCCATGGTGGCGCTGGCCAGACGGAGTTGTTCGTGCAATTGGTCGGTGATCTTGACGATGCCCATGAGCTTCACTGTGCAGAGTTGATATACAAAGCGTATACGTTTCGTATGCTCTACGTAAAGCCTGGCGTTTCGCCATTGACTTGCCCGGTGGCGCCGGTTAATTTTGATTCATGACATTTCAAACCTTTCGTTGCCAGCCAAGCATTATTACCGCCATTCCTCATTTGGCGGGATAGCGCTCGGCTGTACCCAAACCCGCCCTAGAGGCGGGTTTTGTTTTTCCGTCTTCAGGGCCCTGCAAACACCCAGGAGACATCCATGAGTACCCGCCCCGCGAGCCAGCCCCAGGATTCGGGATTGCTTGAGCACTACGTGAAGAAGATCCTGGCCGCTCCGGTCTACGACCTGGCGGTGCGTACGCCGTTGCAGGTGGCGCCGGCGCTGTCGGCATTGCTGGGCAATCAGATCCTGCTCAAGCGCGAAGACCTGCAACCGACCTTTTCCTTCAAGATTCGTGGCGCCTACAACAAACTGATGCAGCTCAGTGCCGAGCAAAAGGCGCGGGGCGTGATCACTGCTTCTGCGGGTAATCATGCCCAGGGCGTGGCATTGGCGGCGCGGGAGTTGGGGATCAAGGCGACGATTGTCATGCCGTTCAGCACCCCGGAGTTGAAAGTGTTGGGCGTGCGCTCCCGAGGCGGCGAGGCGGTGTTGCATGGGGCCAGCTTTCCGTTTGCCCTGGCCCACGCGTTGCAACTGGCCGAGGCCACCGGCAGCACCTTTGTCTCGCCATTTGACGACCCGGACGTGATTGCCGGGCAGGGC
>NZ_JACARK010000875.1:0-2931 GCF_013386655.1 Pseudomonas sp. K5002
ACCTCGACCACGGCGGTGGCGCTGCCTTTGCGCCATACCACCAGGCCATCGGCCGGGCGACCCGGTTCCAGGTTGAGCGTCACGTCGTGGCCCTTGGCGGTGTTGCGGATCAGCTCGGACGCGCCGTCGGTGCCGGTTTCTTCGCTGGCGTCCAGCAGGAAAGTGATTTGTGCGTAGTCCTTGAAGCCCTGGTTTTTCAGGACTTTCAAGGCGTAGATGCCGGCGACGATGCCGCCCTTGTCATCCATTACGCCCGGGCCATAGGCGCGGCCGTCCTTGATGTGGAACGGCCGGGCAGCCGCCGAGCCTTCCTTGAACACAGTGTCCATGTGGGCCATCAGCAGGATCCTGGCCTTGCCGGTGCCCTTGAGGGTGGCGATGACATGGCTGTTATGAGCGGCGGCATCCGGCACCAGCTGGATGCTGAAACCCAGTTGCTTGAGCTCATCGCCGGCGATGTCACGCACTTGGGTCAGGCCCGGCTCGTAGCCGGAGCCCGAATCGATATTCACCAGGCGCTCCAGCAGTTTCAAGGCGTCGGCCTTGTACTGCTCGGAATCGGCCTGGATCTGTTTGTGGGGTTCGGCGCTGAAGGCCGGCATGGCGAAAGACAGCGCCAGGGTGGCCGCCAGCAAGGTACGCGGGAAGTTGAAGAGCATGAACCGATCCTTGTTTTTGTTGGAAGGTAGCGCTCCACCCTACCTGACAAACACCGATTTGTTGATCCTCAGATCGACCTCAGCCAACTTCCCTGCACCGAACTGACCCGGTTGCGCCCGCTGCTCTTGGCCTCGTACAAGGCCTGGTCGGCATCGTTCAGCCAACTGGTGGCGTCGGCGTGTGCCGGCCGGTATGGCGCCAGGCCGATGCTCAGGCTGGCGCGCAAGGTCGGGTCCTGTGCGTAGGCCAGGGAGTTGAAGCGATCACGCAGGGCGTCCATCACCTCGGTGGCGCGGTTCAGGGGCATGTCCGGCAGGATCACGCAGAATTCGTCGCCACCGTAGCGCCCGGCCAGGTCAGTGGCCCGCAGGTTCTGGCGCAGCACTTTGCTCAATTGACGCAGCACGATATCGCCGGTGACATGGCCGTAGGTGTCGTTGATGGTCTTGAAGTGGTCGATGTCGATCAGCGCGATGGCGGCGCCCTGCTGGTCGCGGCGGCAGCGCTGGAACTCGATTTCCAGGTGGTCTTTCCAGGCGCCGTGGTTGAGCAGGCCCGACAGGCTGTCGGTGCGGCTCAGGGCCAGCAACTCGCGCTTGTGCCGGGCCAGGGTGATCGCTTGCCGGTAACAGATCCAGCCCAGCGCCAGGGGATACAGCATCAGGATCGGCAGGCAGGCGTAGAGCTGCACTTCACTGGTGAGGGCCGTCACCGCCGGAGTGAACACCAGCATCGAGGCGCCGATGCCCAGCGCCTGGGCCACCCAACCGGCGAGCATGAAGCGCGGGCCGCCGATGGCGACGTTGTTCATGGTCATCATCGACAAGGTGGTCACGCTGGGCAGCGGGTTGAACTGCATGGCGCCCACCCAGAACCCGCCGCAAAACGAGTCGAACAGCAGGTTGCGGTGTTCCGAGCGCAGGGAGTTTTTCGAGTGCCGCGACCATTGGTAGGCCACATGCGGCCAGATGAAGGCATTGGCGATCATCACTCCCCAGACCCAAGCGGATTTATCCAGCGGGTAGATGGCGGCGGCCACACAGACAAACCCGAGGGTCAACCCCAGGGTGCGCGACTTGTACAAGCGTGAAGCGAGCGAAAGTCCGTTTCCTCCTGCGGCTGGCATGTCTGGCTTGATCCTGGATGAATGCCCGAAGTCTATCAGGGCACCGGCAGATCGCCACTACCGCTCATAAGCTAGCCTTCAGCTGGAAAAGCCCCTGGCCAGCATCAGCGCCACCCCCAGCAGCAACACCGCCGTGGCCCGTTGCAGCAACACCCGGCGCTTGGGGTTTTCCAGCACGTGCTTGATGCGTTGGCCGAAGTAGCAATACAGGCAGCCGCTGGCAAATTGCAGCAGCAGGAAGGTCAGGCCGAGGATCGCGATGTCGGCGGCGGCACTGCCCTGGCCGATGGCGGCGAACTGCGGGAATACCGCGCTGAACAGAATGATCGCTTTGGGATTCGACAACCCGGTCAGCAGGCCCTTGCCGAAAAGACTGCGGGCATTTTCCGGGGTTGCATCGTTGGTCTTGATGGTCACTCCGCTGCTGGTCCATTGCTTGTAGGCCAGGTAAAGGATGTAGGCTACCCCTACCACCTGGATGATCCGGGTGATCAGCGGGTAATCCTTGATCAGCTCGGAAAAGCCCACGGCAAAGATCAGGATCGACACCAGGTAGGAAACACTCGCCCCGAACTGCGCCGGCAGGGAACGGCGCAGGCCGTCCTTCAGGCCGAGGCTGAGCAACAACAAGGTCATGGGCCCGGGGCTGAAGGCCAGGGTGGTGCACAGCAGCAGGAAATACAAAAACGAAGACAGCGTCAGCGCGGTGGCCATGGCGTGGAATTTCACAGCAGGAAAGAGGGCTTGCAGTCTAGGGCGCACGTGCCGCCACAGGCAGGTAAACTCTATGGATATACGCGCAGACTTTACCGGTGAAGTTGGCGGCAAACTTAAGGACAGTGTGATGCCCATTCCTGCGATTCACTTTCATGACCGAGCACCGAAGGTGCAGCAGATCGTCGATGCCCTGGCCCATGCGATCGAGCAAGGCGAATTGGCCGCTGGCAGCAAACTGCCTTCGGTGCGTGAGTTGGGAGCCTTGCTGGGCGTCGGAAAATTCACCATGAATGAAGCGCTGGATCGCCTGCGCGGGCGTCACCTCCTGACCTCCAGCCAGGGCCGCGGGCACTTTGTCGCCAGCAGCCTGGCCCAGCCGTCGTCCAGCACCTGGGTCGACTTGCTGCCCCAGGACTTGCTCAGCGTAC
>NZ_JACARK010000876.1:0-3734 GCF_013386655.1 Pseudomonas sp. K5002
GATGCCGGCCAGCAGGCGATCCGTCAGCTTGCTCGGCAACGAGATGCGTCGCTGGTTCATCAGCGCCATGTCGTTGGCGTGGGAGTTGGTGCCTTCAGGCACCGCCACGCGGTATGCCCACAATGGCCGCTGACCATTGCTGCGGCCCAGCGGGCCATCGGCCTTGGTACCGGCGGCAATTTCAGTCGGTACATCCACCTTCTTCGCGGGCGCAGCCGGGCCTTGCAGGGTGGCCGCCTGGGCGTCCACCGGTTTGTTCTTCTGCATCTGGCGCAGCAGCACGTCCGCCAGGCCGATACCACCGCCCTCGCGAGACAGGGAAACCGCCAACTGCTGGTCGTACATTTCCTGGTACTGCTTGGCCGCCGGGGTATTCAGCGGGTTGTCCTTGCCCAGGGCTTCGGTGGCCGAACGCATGGACTTGAGCATCTCGCCGAGAAACAGCGACTCGAATTCCTGCGCGACCTTGCGCATGTTGCCGTCGCTGTTCTTGTCGCCGACCTTCAACTGGTTAAGCCGGTTGAGGTCGGAATAGGAACCCGAATCCGCCGTGCTGGTCAGGCCGCTCTTGCGCATGTCCATGGCCATGGCGTCAGATCACGATCAGGTCGGCTTGCAAGGCGCCGGCCTGTTTCAATGCTTCGAGGATCGCCATCAAGTCGCCGGGCGCTGCGCCCACCTGGTTCACCGCACGGACAATCTCGTCCAGGGTGGTGCCGGGGCCGAACTTGAACATCGGCTTGGCTTCTTGCTGGGCATTCACCCGCGAACGGGGTACCACGGCAGTCTGGCCGTTGGACAACGGGCCAGGCTGGCTGACGATCGGGTCTTCGGTGATGGTCACGGTCAGGCTGCCGTGGGTCACGGCCGCTGGCGAAACCTTGACGTTCTGGCCGATCACGATGGTGCCGGTCCGCGAGTTGATGATGACTTTCGCCACCGCCTGGCCCGGGTCAACCTCAAGGTTTTCCAGCAGGGACAGGTAGTCCACACGCTGGCTTGGGTCCAGCGGTGCCGTCACACGAACCGAGCCGCCATCGATGGCCTGGGCCACGCCCGGGCCGAGCAGCTCATTGATCTTGTCGACCACGCGCTTGGCGGTGGTGAAGTCAGAGCGGTTGAGGTTCAGGGTCAGGCTGTTGCCCTGGTTGAAGCCGCTGGGCACGGTGCGCTCCACCGAGGCACCACCGGGAATCCGCCCGGCCGACGGCACGTTGACGGTGATCTTCGAACCGTCGCGACCTTCGGCATCAAAGCCACCCACCACCAGGTTGCCCTGGGCAATGGCGTAGACGTTGCCGTCGATACCTTTGAGCGGGGTCATCAGCAAGGTGCCGCCGCGCAGGCTTTTCGAGTTACCCATGGACGAGACGGTGATATCGACCACCTGCCCCGGCTTGGCGAACGGCGGCAAGTCAGCGCTGATGGACACCGCAGCGACGTTCTTCAACTGCACGTTGCCCGAGCCCGGCGGTACCTTGATGCCGAACTGCGAGAGCATGTTGTTGAAGGTCTGCAGGGTGAACGGGGTCTGGGTGGTCTGGTCACCCGTGCCGTTAAGCCCCACCACCAGGCCGTAGCCGATCAGCTGGTTGGACCGCACGCCGGAAATGCTCGCGATGTCTTTCAAGCGCTCGGCCTGGGCGCCTGCGCTCAGGGCCAGCAGCAACATCGCAGCCATCAGCTGTTTGAAGTTCAAAGTGATCACCTAGAAAGGGAACAGCGGGCTAAGGAAGAAACGGTCAAACCAGCCCGGCTGACTGGCGTCAGCAAACGAACCCGTACCCGAGTAGGTGATGCGTGCATCGGCAATCCGTGTCGACGGCACGGTGTTGTCGGTGGAGATATCGTCGGCGCGAACCATGCCCGCAATGCGCACCAGTTCGTCACCGGTGTTGAGGGTCATCCACTTCTCGCCGCGTACGGCAATGATGCCGTTGGGCAGCACGTCGGCCACGGTCACGGTGATCGAGCCGGTCAGGCTGTTGCCCTGCCCTGCCGCACTCTTGCCGTTGGTGGCGCGGTCGCCGCTGTAGCCGGCGTCCAGGCTCAGGTCACCGCTGCCCAGCGGGTTGTTGGTGTTCGGTACACCGCCAAACAATGAAGTCAGGCCGATGCTGGTCTTGCTGGTCTTGCCGATCTGCGAGTTGGCGTTCTTGCTCGCCTGGGTCTTCTCGTTCAGCGTGATGGTGATGATGTCACCGACCCGGAAGGCCTTGCGGTCGCTGTACAGGTTCTGTTCGAACCCGGCCTGGTAGATCGAGCCATTGTTGGCGGCCGCCGGCAACGGCGTGCGCGGCAACACCGGCGCATAGTACGGGTCATTGGGCTTAGGCGTCGGGGCGACACAGCCCGCGAGCACAGCAATCCCACTCAATGCCAGAACAGAAACATAGCGATTCATGACCCATACCTCACGGTGTTGCAGGCGCCTTCAAGGGCGCCCCATAGACTTGATTACAGATTCTGCGTTACGAACGAAAGCATCTGGTCGGCGGTGGAAATCACCTTGGAGTTCATCTCGTAGGCGCGCTGAGTGGTGATCATGTTGACCATCTCTTCAACGGTGCTGACGTTGGATGTTTCCAGGGTGCTTTGCAGGGTGGTACCAAAGCCGTTGAGGCCCGGGGTGCCGATTTGCGGCGCGCCGCTGGACGCGGTTTCCAGGAACAGGTTATTACCAATCGCCTGCAGGCCGGCTGGGTTGATGAAGTCGGCGGTTTGCAGGTTGCCGATCACCTGGGACGCCGGGTTGCCGGCCACGGTGATCGACACGGTGCCGTCGTTGCCGACGGTGAAGGTCTGGGCGTTGTTCGGCACGACAATCGCCGGCTCCAGCGCGAAGCCATTGGCGGTCACGACTTGGCCGTTGGAGTCCAGGTGGAACGTACCGTCACGGGTGTAGGTGGTGGTGCCGTCCGGCTGCAGGATCTGGAAGAAACCCTTGCCGTTGACTGCCAGGTCCAGCGGTTGGCCGGTCTGCTGCAGGTTACCAGCGCTGAAGTTCTTCTGGGTGCCAACGATTGCCACACCGGTACCCAGTTGCAGGCCCGACGGCAATTCGCTGTCCTGGGTCGACTGGGCGCCAGGCTGCTTCTTGATCTGATAGAGCAAGTCCTGGAACTCGGCGCGGTCACGTTTGAAACCCGTGGTCGACACGTTGGCCAGGTTGTTGGAAATGGTGGTCAGGTTGGTGTCCTGGGCGGACAGGCCTGTCTTGGCAACGTATAGAGCCGGAAGCATGTTCTTCTCCTTCGTGCGCCTGTTTTATGGCGCCGCGCTACAAAAATTAGTGTGTGGCTGCTATCAGCTCATCGCCAGGACACGGGTCATGGCCTGGTCGTCTTCTTTGGCGCTGTTCATCATCTTGATGTGCAATTCGAACTGCTTGGACAGGGCCAGGACTGCCGTCATTTCTTCGACGGCGTTCACGTTGCTCGCCTGCAGGAAGCCCGACGTCAGCTTGACGTTGGCATCGGCCTGGGCCGGCTGGCCATCCTTGGTGTGGATGGTGCCGTCGAGGCCCTTGGTCATGTTCTTGAGGTCGGGCTGCACCAGCTTGATCCGGTCCACTTCAGCCATCACCCGCGGGCCTTCGCCCATGGCGCGGATGCTGATGGTGCCGTCCTGGCCGACTTCGATCTGCTGCTGGGGCGGCACGGCAATCGGGCCGCCGTTGCCCATGATCGGCATACCGTTGCCGGCCCGCAGCACGCCCAGCGCATCGACGTTCA
>NZ_JACARK010000088.1:0-33093 GCF_013386655.1 Pseudomonas sp. K5002
AGTGTCGACTACCTGCCTGTGCGCGCGCTGCATCAGCAACTGGCCAAGGTCACGCGTTTCCAGAGCCCGCGGGCGTTCAGCTACATGTTCAGCCCGGGTTTCGAGCCGCTGCGGCGCCAGGTGGCGATCCGTATGCGCGATGCCGGGGTGGTGGTCGACCCCTCCGAAGTGGTGATCACCCATGGGTGTGTCGATGCATTGCAGATGTCGCTGCGGGTGCTGACCCGCCCCGGCGACCTGATCGCCGCCGAATCACCGACCTATTACGGCTTGCTGCAACTGGCGGATCTGCTGGGCCTGAAGGTCATCGAAATCCCCAGCGACCCGGCCACCGGCATGAGCCTGGAAGCCCTGCAACTGGCAGCCAACCAATGGTCGATCAAGGCCCTGGTGCTGACCACGCGCCTGAGCAATCCCCTGGGCGGCACCATGCCCGAAGAGCGGCAGAAACAGTTGCTGCGCCTGGCCTCGGATTTCGATATCCAGGTGGTCGAGGACGATATCTATGGCGAACTGATGTTCGAACTGGGCCGCACCAAGGCCCTGAAAGCCTACGACCGTCTGGACCGGGTCATCTATTGCTCGAGTTTCTCGAAGACCCTGTCACCGGGCATTCGCATTGGCTGGATGATTGCCGGCAAGTACCAGCAGGAAATCCAGCGCCTGCAAATGTTCAGCACCCATTCGGCCTGCAGCGTGACCCAGATGGGCACGGCGGCGTACCTGGAGAATGGCGGTTACGACCGCCACCTGCGCTATATCCGCCAGGAGTACCGCAAGAACCTCAGCGCGTTCCAGCTGGCCGTGCAGCAGTATTTTCCCGAAGGCACCCAGATGACCCGCCCGACCGGCGGTTTTATCCTGTGGGTCAGTTTGCCTGGACGGGTCAATACCCAGGAACTGCACGTGCGCGCCTTGCAGCAGGGCATCAGCATTGCACCGGGGCTGATCTTCAGTAATACGGAACAGTTCAACCACTGTATTCGCCTGAACTGCGGCACCCCGTGGAACCGCGAGGCGGAGCGCGCCTTGATGACCCTCGGGATGCTGGCAAGCCAGTTATGCCAGGAGACTGCGGCGGGTTTTTGAGGCATGGAAAGGGGACACGACGGGTAGCTGGCTAATTACCATGCTTGTCATACCGTCCTCAACAAGCGAGCATATGGCCTTCTGCCGTTAATGCTGCTGGCGATATGACTTATACCTTTCCTGCTGCCCTGCTGATCTGCGTGTTAAGCCTGTGTAACGCTGGCGCTGTCCTGGCGGCTCCCGCCGGTGAAGCGGCACCTGCTGCCAGCTCCCAGCAAACGGTGCCGGCGAAAAAAGCCGCTGCGGCCAAGAAGGCACCGGTCGCGAAGAAAGCCCCCGCAAAGAAAGCAACGCCGGTGAAAAAACGTGCGCCTATCGCCAGCAAGTCAAAGTCGGCCCACGAAGTCGCCAAGACGCCGCTGCCGCCCGCAGAGCTGGATTTGAGCCTGCCGTCGAACATGGTTCGCCACCTGCAACCCCTCGGCACCATGCCGCAGCCGAAGAACGTGCCGCTGCTGCCGCCGATGTTTGCCGAAAAGCCCACTGACAACAGTGCCTTCCAGATCAACGGGCGCCTGCTCAGCAATGAAATGCAGCTGCAATTGCGCAACGAAGAACGCCGCGAAGTTGAAGGTGCGGCGCTGGATTTCCAGTTCAAGCAATAAACCCGACGAGTAAACGTGACGCGCACCCCTGACCTTCTGTCGCAGACTGGTCAGTCACTTTTGTTTTCGGTGAAAAACCCCTGTTAAGCCAATTTAAAACGTCTGTTTAAGGGCGTAGTCTTACGTGGCCATCAACACTTGAGTTGTCGAGGATCTGTTCGTCATGAAATGCCGTGAAGGCTGTGGCGCTTGCTGCATTGCCCCATCCATCAGTTCTCCGTTGCCGGGAATGCCTGCCGGCAAACCGGCGGGCGAACGCTGCCTGCATCTTTCGGTCGAACAACTGTGCCAGTTGTTTGGCCAGCCTGAGCGGCCGGCAGTGTGTAGTTCGTTCCAGGCGGATATCGAGGTCTGCGGCAGTAGCCAGGCAGAAGCGATCAGGTTGATCGGCTGGTGGGAACAGATGACGGCTGCTTAGTGGGCTGTTCAAAGTACTGAACTTCAACAATAAGGAATAAGACCATGGGTTCACTGAAACGAATTGCTGTGTTGTGCGGTTTTACCGCGTTGTTCGCTGCCGCAGCGCATGCTGAAGACTGGCAGACGGCCAAGGATGAAGACGGCATCAAAGTGTCCTTGAGTGAAATTGCCGGCTCCAAGTACAAGGCTTATCGCGGTGTGACGACCATCAAGGCGCCGCTGGCCAAGATCCAGGCGCTGCAGGAAGACGTGGCGGGGGCCTGTTCCTGGATCCACGAATGCAAATCGCAGAAACTGCTCAAGCAGGAAGGCGACAAGAGCTGGACCTACACCCAGTTCAAGGCACCGTTCCCGGTGACCGATCGTGACTCGATCCTGGAAATCACCACCACCAAGGCTGCCGATGGCACCGTCACCCGCAAGCTGTTGGAAGTGCCGACCTACCAGCCAGAAGTCAAAGGCTATGTGCGCGTAGCCCAGGTCGATGGTTACTGGAAGCTGGTGCCTAAAGGCGACAACCTGACCGAAGTGACCTACCAGGTGCACACCGAGCCAGGTGGCAGCGTGCCGTCTTGGTTGGCCAACAAGTTCGTGGTGGACGCACCGTTCAACACCTTGAAAGCCCTGAAAGAACACGCTGAAAAATAACTGCAGTTGATCAGGTGCCTCCTGCCTTGAGTGGAACGATTTCCAGGCCCTCAAGGTCCAGATAGATGTAAGCCCACCCATGGGTTTTATCGAGGAGGCTCTGATGCCAAAGTGGAACGTTTCCTTCACCAATGATCATGGTGAGTCGGTAGTCGAGCAATTCGAGTGCGAGCAGAAACCCACGCTTGAAGAAGCCGCGCGCCTGGTTCGCGCCCGCGTATCACCGGTGCTGGAGGAACTGGATCTCAACGATCTGGAGGGGCGTATCGCCGAACCCACGGTCAAGATTCTGAAAGATCAAAACAGCATCAAAGACCTCAACGTCGAACCCGCCGCCTGAATATTCCCTGTACGCCTTTAAACAGACTCTGGTGGAGGTGATAGCTTCGCGCTACTCTGCAATGGAGATCAGCGAATGAATCGCTAAGGTCTGGTCTTGTCAGCTACATGCTTGTCTCCCAGCGGCGACGTCACTGCCGTAACACCCGCGCCCTTGCAGCGCGGGCCTTGGGAAGCACGGAAAGTCTATCCATCGGTTTGAGGAGGACGTTTCATGAGCACAGCCTATCAAGAAGACATCAGCACCAACGTGTTGCGCCGCATGAAAGAGGGCGGCTTTGACTTCTCGCGTTTCCATCCCATCGAGTTCTACGCCATTTTCCCGGATGAGGAACGTGCGCGGCGGGCTGCGGGTCGGTTTCGTGGGGAATCCCTGAATGCCCAGGTCAGCGCGCGGGATGACGGCGCCTGGTACCTGGAATTGAGCAAAATCATGTTCGCCACCTACGACGGCATAGGAGACTTCGAGCAGGACTTTGAGGCGGTGGTCGAGCCCTTGGGCGGAATCATCGAGGGATGGGGCGTGAAACAGGAGGTGCGTGGGTTACCCATGTAGCGACATGAGCAACAACACAGCGTATCGGCTGACCTTTGGGTCGGCCGTTTTTGTTTCTGGCGCGGGAAAAATCCTGCGCAAAAAAAAGCCACCCGAGCAGGGTGGCCAAAGGGAAGATCGCAAAGGAGGAGAGCGATTCGGTACAAGCGGTAATGCGCAATGGATGGAGCTGTAGGACGCGTCCTGTTCAGCTGATGGAGGTGATTATCCGCGGGGTTTGCCGGGCAGTGAAATCAACTCTGACTATGCTGGTGATAGTCATGGCCTGCATTGCAATGAGGCGCCGCCCATGACAGCGGGCATTTGCTGCACCGGGACGGTGCGATGAGACCTGCGTCTATATCCAACTGATTGATACTTAAGTGTTTATGCCGCTGGCACGGGCCTTGCGATGGTTCTGGCGTCCGGGTGACAAGGAGTACGGCATGATCCGCACTTATTATGATGAGATGTACGACGGGGCAGGGCAGGTGCGCCCCCATTACCGCGAATTCGCCCGCTGGTTGGCCGACACGCCGGCCGAACTGCTGGCCCAGCGCCGGCGCGAAGCCGATTTGCTGTTTCACCGGGCCGGTATCACCTTCACCTTGTATGGCGATGAGCAAGGTACCGAGCGCCTGATCCCCTTCGACACGATCCCCCGCAGCATCCCGGCCAGTGAATGGCGGATCGTCGAGCGCGGCTGCATCCAGCGGGTCAAGGCGCTGAACATGTTCCTCGCCGACCTCTACCACGAACAACGCATTATCAAGGCCGGGATCATCCCCGCCGAGCAAGTCCTGGCCAACGAGCAGTACCAGTTGGCGATGCAGGGCCTGGACCTGCATCGGGATATCTATTCCCACATCTCAGGTGTCGACCTCGTACGCGATGGCGACGGCACTTACTACGTCCTCGAAGACAATCTGCGCACCCCCAGCGGCGTGAGCTACATGCTCGAAGACCGCAAGATGATGATGCGCCTGTTCCCCGAACTGTTCGCGGCCCAGCGCATCGCGCCCATCGACCACTATCCCAACCTGTTGCTCGACACCCTGAAAAGCTCCAGCCCGCTGGATAATCCCAGTGTGGTGGTGCTGACGCCTGGGCGTTTCAACAGTGCGTTCTTCGAGCATGCATTCCTGGCCCGGGAAATGGGCGTGGAACTGGTGGAAGGCGCCGACCTGTTCGTGCGTGATGACCGCGTGTTCATGCGCACCACCGATGGTCCCAAGGCGGTGGATGTGATCTACCGTCGCCTCGACGACGCGTTCCTCGACCCGCTGGCCTTCAACCCGGACTCCATGCTCGGCGTGCCGGGCCTGCTGGCGGCGTACCGCTCGGGCAACGTGGTGTTGGCCAATGCCATCGGCACCGGGGTGGCGGATGACAAGTCGGTGTACCCCTTCGTCACCGAGATGATCCGTTTTTACCTGGATGAAGAACCGATCCTGAAGAATGTTCCGACGTTCCAGTGCCGTAATCCCAGCGAACTGTCCCACGTGCTCGCCAACCTTCCGGACTTGGTGGTGAAGGAAACCCAGGGCTCCGGTGGCTACGGCATGTTAGTCGGCCCGGCCGCCTCGGCGGCGGAAATCGAAGCCTTCCGCGCACGCATCAAGGCCAAGCCCCACGCCTATATCGCGCAACCGACCCTGTGCCTGTCGACATGCCCGACCTTCGTCGAAAACGGCATCGCGCCACGCCACATCGACCTGCGCCCGTTTGTGCTGCAAGGCAAGGAAACCCGTGTGGTCCCCGGCGGCCTGACTCGTGTGGCGCTGCGGGAAGGCTCGCTGGTGGTCAACTCGTCCCAGGGCGGCGGCACCAAAGACACCTGGGTGGTCGAGGATTGAAATATGTTGAGTAGAACTGCCTCGGATTTGTATTGGATGTCACGCTACCTGGAGCGCGCGGAAAACCTCGCGCGGATGCTCGATGTCAGTTATTCGCTGTCGCTGATGCCCCAGGACGGGCGCGGCGATGGCCTGCATGAACTGGCGATGCCGCTGCTGATCACCGGCACCCTCGACGATTACCGCGAGCGCCACGGTGAACTGCACGCCGAACGCCTGCTGCACTTCTTCGCCCTGGATGCGGCGAACCCGGCCAGCATCTACAGCTGCCTCGGCGCTGCACGCGCCAGTGCCCATGCCGTGCGTGGGCGAATCACCGCCGACATGTGGGAAAACATCAACGCCACCTGGCTGGAAATTCGCGACATCGCCCAGCAAGGCCTGAGCCGCTACGGCATGAGCCGGTTCTGCGAGTGGGTCAAGGAACGTTCCCACCTGTTCCGCGGTGCCACCTACGGCACCATCATGCGTAACGACGCCTTTCGTTTTATTCGCCTGGGCACCTTTATCGAGCGCGCCGACAACACCCTGCGCTTGCTCGACGCCCGCTATGAAATGGCCGGCGACCAGGCCGAAGCGGTCACCGATGGTACCGCCCATGCCTACTATCAATGGAGTGCGTTGTTGCGGGCGTTGTCGTCGTTCGAGGCCTACACCGAAATCTATCGTGATGCCCCCGGCGCCCGACAAGTCGCCGAGCTGTTGCTGCTGCGCGCCGACGTGCCGCGGTCGCTGCGGGCCTGCAGTGAAGAGATCGACCAGATCCTTGGCAGCCTGCCCGGCATCAACGGTCGCCCGGCCCAACGCCTGGCAGCGGAAATGGACGCACGCCTGCGCTATACCGCCATCGACGAAATTCTCGAGGAAGGCCTGCACGCTTGGCTGACCGACTTCATCCCGCTCGTGCGCGAGTTGGGCGATGCTATTTACAGTTCCTACCTGGAGGCGGCATGAGACTTTCCATCAGCCACGAAACCACCTACCACTACGAAGACCAGGTGCGTGCCAGCATCCAGTACCTGCGGCTCACGCCCCACGACAGCGAGCGCCAGCATGTCCTCAGTTGGCAGTTGGACTTGCCCCGGCCGGTACGGGCGCAACTGGACCCGTTCGGCAACATCCTGCACGTGTTGACCCTGGACGAGCCCCACGAAGCCATCATCATTGGCGCCCGTGGCCAGGTGGATATCGACGAATTGCGCGAGGCCGAACATGAAAGCCAGTCGGCCTTCCCGTTCCTGCGCTGCACCCGGTTGACCGAGCCGGACGAGGCCCTGCGCAGCTTTGCCGAAAAGCATTGCCATCAACGCCGCGACCGCAGCGCATTGATCGACCTGATGCACGCGCTGAACCAGTACATGACCTATTCGCCGGGTTCTACCGAAGTCGACACCTGTGCGGCCAAGGCGTTTGCCGGGCGTGCCGGGGTGTGCCAGGACCACACCCACGCCTTCCTCGCCTGTGCCCGCAGCCTGGGGATTCCGGCGCGTTATGTGTCGGGGTATTTGTACAGCGAAGACTGCGAGCACCTGGCCAGCCATGCCTGGGCTGAAGCGTGGCTGGATGACGCCTGGTACAGCTTTGACGTGACCAATCAACTGGCGCGGCCGGAGCGGCATTTGAAGCTGGCGGTGGGCCTGGATTACCTGGACGCCTGCCCGGTACGAGGCATGCGTCGTGGGGGAGGGCATGAGCAAATGCATGCCAAGGTATTTGTAGCGCCGACACCGGTGATTTCGGTGCAGCAGCAGTAGGATCCAGGGAGAGGGGAGCTCTGTGTAGCAGGAAAGCTCTCCGTGCCAGGAAAGCTTTTTGTGGCGAGGGAGCTTGCTCCCGCTGGGCCGCGAAGCGGCCCCAAGGCATGCCCCCGAGTTCTGTCTGGAGAAATGTGATTGCCTGATTGGGGCTGCTGCGCAGCCCAGCGGGAGCAAGCTCCCTCGCCACAGGTTTACCCGAGCCTTAAGGCTGCTTTCTGCCCGCCATATGCTTCAAATACCCCACCAGCAGATCCAGGTCCGCATCCGGCAATACACTGGTGGCAAACGCCGGCATCTTCGCCTGTGGCCAGTGCCGCATGCTTTGCGGATCGCGGATGTAGCGCTTGAGGAAATCCCCGGCAAAATATTCAGTGGGGTTGTAAGGAATATTCAGGTCCGGCCCCACCTGCGCATCGCCGGCCCCGTTCAGGCGATGACATGCCAGGCAGTTCTTCTGGAACAGTGCGAACCCCTGATTCACCGGGTCATTCGCCGCCAGTTTCGGATCCGGCAACAACGCCGGGAAGCGCTCCGCCACCGTCTTCAACTGCTTGATCCCGGAAATCTGAAACGGCCACTGCTCAGGGCTGATATGCCCGGCTTGTGGATCGGTCCACACCAGATAAAACGGCCCGGCACTGGGCTTGCCGTCTGCCAGTGGCGGCCACGGATGCGCCGGATCTTCCACCGCCAGCCAGGCCCGCGCGCCGCTTTTTGATAGCAGCGGTGCCGCCGTCAGTTCCGCGGCAAAGCCGTCGAGGGCCACTGCCTGCAGATGGTTATCCGGCGTGATGCCTGGCAACAGCGCTACCAACGGCACTGCACGATAGGTCATATTGCGCTTGTAGGAAACGTCATCAACGATCTGCACCGTCTGCACATCCGGACGCTTGAGCAGTTCGGTGGTTTCCCAGGTTTTGCTGGCGTGATCCAGCTCGACGGTCAATTTCGCGGCGTGCGCCGGCAAGGCCAGCAGCAGGATCAGGAGGACGATGATCTGTTTCAAGGAAGGGCCACATATCGGAAAAGGCGGTGGAACTCACGATACCGCAAAATCACAAAATCTCGGCGCGCAAAACGGCAGCCCCTGACGGGATCGCTATACGCAATATCCCGAAAGGCGCTGCCAAAGGCTGCGATCCTGGCGCTGTGTCTGCGCAGAATGTGGGGTGTGAGAGGTCACCCAATGACCTTGGTGAGGTTGGGCAAGATCAGAATCAGGGTGGTGGCGAACAGAATAAGTCCCGCCTGACGTACTTTCGAATGCTTGAACATGGCTGACTGCCTTTTGTTGTTATTCCTGAGCGTCAAATGCGTGCCGGTCGATTCAACTATGACGGTGCTACATGACTCTTTTCTTACAGTTCCTACAGGTGCTCCAGCAAAACCCGGCAGCAACCTTTAACTTCTCTTACAGATTCAACCTTAGAGCCCTCGTTCTATATGGCTTAGATCCATTTCATCTCATCGCCTGAATAAAACTTATTAAAAAGGCATGAGGCCAATTGCCAGCCAGACGCCAGCCCTACGGCTAGACAGCTAAAACGATTAATCAGCCGATTCCCGTAGCCTCCTACCGTTCGTCTGAGCGTGAGCGTCAAGGTCAATGAGCGGTTCGGTCATTGAATCCGGCGCCCCGGCGCCTAAGGTAAGGGCACGATTCGTTGCATAGTGATTCGAGGACGTCATGACCCAAGCTTTGATCTTTGATGCGATACGCACGCCCCGGGGCAAAGGCAAGGCGGATGGCGCCCTGCACAGCGTCAAGCCGGTGAACCTGGTGGCCGGTTTGCTGACGGCACTGCAACAGCGCACCGACCTCGACACCCGGCAAGTGGATGACATCGTCCTGGGCTGTGTCACACCGATTGGCGACCAGGGCGCCGACATCGCCAAGACCGCCGCCTTGGTGGCGGACTGGGATATCAGCGTCGCCGGGGTGCAGATCAACCGGTTTTGCGCCTCGGGCCTGGAAGCCGTGAACCTCGGCGCGATGAAAGTGCGCTCCGGCTTTGAAGACCTCGTGGTGGTGGGCGGCGTCGAGTCCATGTCCCGAGTGCCCATGGGCAGTGACGGCGGCGCCTGGGTGCTCGACCCGCAAACCAATATGCACAGCCACTTCACCCCGCAAGGCATCGGTGCCGACCTGATCGCCACCCTGGAAGGCTTCACCCGCCAGGACGTCGACGCCTTTGCCCTGCACTCACAGCAGAAAGCGGCGCGGGCCAGATCAGACGGTTCCTTCAACAAGTCGCTGATCGCCGTGCAGGACCAAAATGGCATTGTGCTGCTGGATCAGGACGAATTCATCCGTGCCGATTCCACCCTCGAAGGCCTGGGCAAACTCAAGCCCAGCTTCGAAATGATGGGCCAGATGGGCTTCGACGCCACGGCGTTGCGGGTCTACAGCCACGTCGAACGCATCAATCACGTGCACACACCGGGCAACAGTTCCGGGATCGTCGATGGCGCGGCGCTGATGCTGATCGGTTCTGAAGCCAAAGGTCGCGAACTCGGCCTGCAACCCCGGGCGCGGATCGTCGCCACCGCTGTCACCAGTACCGACCCCACCATCATGTTGACCGGCCCGGCACCGGCAACCCGCAAGGCACTGGCCAAGGCGGGTTTGCGGGTTGAAGACATCGACCTGTTCGAGGTCAACGAAGCGTTTGCGTCGGTGGTGCTCAAGTTCATCAAGGACATGGGCATCGACGCCGCCCGGGTCAACGTCAACGGTGGCTCCATCGCCATGGGCCACCCGCTGGGCGCCACGGGCTGCGCGATTCTCGGCACCTTGCTCGATGAGCTGGAGGTGCGCCAGCAGCGTTATGGCCTGGCCACCCTGTGTGTCGGCGGCGGCATGGGTATCGCCACTATCATCGAACGCCTCTGAGCCTAAGGAATCAGTCATGACCGATGCCATTCGTTACGAAAAGGGCCAGGACCAGATTGTGGTGCTGACCATCGACATGCCCGGCCAGAGCGCCAACACCATGAACGGGGTGTACCGCGAGGCCATGGCGGCCACCGTCGCCCGCCTGGACGCCGAGAAGGATTCGATTGCGGGCGTGATCATCACCTCGGCGAAGAAGACCTTCTTTGCCGGCGGCGACCTTAATGAACTGATCAAGGTCGACAAGCCCCACGCCAAGGATTTCTACGACAGCGTGCTGGTGCTGAAGGCGCAACTGCGCACCCTGGAAACCCTCGGCAAACCGGTAGTGGCCGCGATCAACGGCGCAGCGCTGGGCGGTGGCTGGGAGATTTGCCTGGCGTGCCAGCACCGTGTGGCGCTGGACCACAAGTCGGTACAGATTGGCCTGCCGGAAGTCACCCTCGGGCTTTTGCCGGGTGGCGGCGGTGTGGTGCGCATGGTGCGGATGCTGGGCCTGGAAAAAGCCTTGCCCTACTTGCTGGAAGGCAAAAAGATTACGCCGCAGCAGGCGCTGCAAGCCGGGTTGATTGATGAGCTGGCGGCAGACCGTGACGAGCTGCTGGCCAAGTCCCGGGCGTGGATTCTGGCCAACCCCGAGGCGAAACAGCGTTGGGACATCAAGGGCTACCAGATCCCGGGTGGTACGCCGTCCAACCCGAAAGTCGCGCAAATGCTCGCCATTGCGCCATCGATCCTGCGCGCCAAAACCAACGGCTGCTTCCCGGCCCCGGAAAAAATCCTCTGCGCCGCCGTGGAAGGTGCCCAGGTGGATTTCGACACCGCGCACTTGATCGAGACCCGCTACTTCACCGAGCTGGTCACCGGGCAAGTGGCGAAAAACATGATTGGCACCTTCTGGTTCCAGCTCAATGAAATCAATGCCGGCAGTTCGCGGCCCAAGGGCTTTGCACCTTATGTAACACGCAAGGTCGGCGTGCTCGGCGCCGGGATGATGGGCGCGGGCATTGCCTACGTCAGCGCCTCGGCGGGCATTGAGGTGGTGCTCAAGGACGTCAGCCAGGCGGCGGCAGAGAAGGGCAAGGCCCACTCGGCCACGTTGCTGGACAAGAAGGTCGGGCGTGGGCAATTGACCGCCGAACAGCGGGAAACCATCCTCGCGCGGATTGTTCCTACCGAATCCGATGCTGATCTTGCCGGCTGCGACCTGATCATCGAAGCCGTCTTCGAGGATCGGGAACTCAAGGCCAAGGTCTCGGCGGCCGCGCAAAACGTGGTGGGCGCCGAAGCGGTGATCGCCTCCAACACCTCCACCTTGCCCATCAGCGGGTTAGCCACCGCCGTTCCAGACCAGGGCAAGTTTATCGGCCTGCACTTCTTCAGCCCGGTGGACAAAATGCCCCTGGTGGAAATCATCAAGGGCGCCCGCACCAGCGACGAAACCCTGGCGCGGGGGTTCGACTTCGTACTGCAAATCAAGAAAACCCCGATTGTGGTCAACGACAGTCGCGGCTTTTTCACCTCGCGGGTGTTCGGCACCTTCACCAACGAAGGCATCGCCATGCTCGGCGAAGGCGTGGCCGCACCGATGATCGAGACCGAGGCGCGCAAGGCCGGGATGCCGGTGGGGCCGCTGGCGGTCTCTGACGAAGTTTCCCTCAGCCTGATGAGCCATATCCGTCAACAGACGGCCAAGGACCTACAGGCCGAGGGCAAGCCGTTACCCCAGCATCCGGCATTTGCCGTGGTCGACCTGTTGCTCAACGAATACAAACGCCCGGGCAAGGCCGCTGGGGGCGGCTTCTACGATTACCCGGCGGGCGGGCAGAAACACCTGTGGCCTGAGTTGAAAAACCGCTTTGAAAAGCCTGAGCAACGGATCTCGGCCCAGGACGTACGTGACCGCTTGCTGTTCATCCAAGCCATTGAAACCGTGCGCTGTGTGGAGGAGGGCGTGTTGATGTCGACGGCTGATGCCAACGTCGGCTCGATCTTCGGTATCGGCTTTGCCGCCTGGAGCGGCGGAGCGCTGCAATTCATCAACCAGTACGGCCTGAACGATTTCGTCGCCCGCGCCCGCTACCTGGCCGAGCAATATGGTGAGCGCTTCACGCCGCCGGCGCTGCTGTTGGAGAAAGCTGCACAGGGTGAAGCGTTTCGGTGATCAAAATGTGGGAGCGGCGATGGGGCTTGCCTTGGAAGGGTATTTCAAGGCAGGCTCTGGGGGTGTTCATTATTCCCATCGCCGTGTCAGGTATTTTTTATGTCGTTACGCGTGTGCATCCTGGAAACCGATATCCTGCGTCCTGGGCTGATCGATCAGTACCAAGGGTACGGGCAGATGTTCAAGCGCCTGTTCTCCAAACAGCCGATTGCCGCCGAGTTCGTCATCTATAACGTGGTGCAGGGTGAATACCCGGCGGATGAAGAAGTGTTCGACGCGTACCTGGTGACGGGCAGCAAGGCCGACTCCTTTGGCACCGATCCGTGGATCCAGACCCTCAAGACCTACCTGCTGGACCGCCATGCCCGCGGCGACAAGCTGATCGGCATCTGCTTCGGCCACCAGTTGCTGGCGCTGCTGTTGGGTGGCAAGACCGAGCGGGCGACCAAGGGCTGGGGCATGGGCATCCATGACTACAAACTGAACGCCAAGGCACCGTGGATGAGCCCGGTGGTGGAAGAACTGACGCTGTTGATCAGCCACCAGGACCAGGTCACCACCTTGCCGGAAAACGCCACCGTGATCGCCTCCAGCGAGTTCTGCCCGTTTGCGGCGTACCACATTGAAGACCAGGTGCTGTGCTTCCAGGGCCACCCGGAATTTATCCACGACTATTCCCGCGAGTTGCTGGAGATTCTTCAGACAACGCTGGGGGAGAAGGTCTACACCAACGGTGTGGCCAGCCTGGAGCGAGACCATCACGGCGTTACCGTGGCGGAATGGATGATGCGGTTTGTGGCGCACAAACCAAAAGCAGGAGCGGCCTGAAACCGTCCAGCGCAAGAAGCACGGTCTTCAAGGCAAAGCAGATTAATGTAGGAGCTGGCTTGCCTGCGATAGCATCACCTTGGTGTAACTGACAAACCGAGGTGCCTGCATCGCAGGCAAGCCAGCTCCCACACTTTTGATCTTCAGCAAATTGAGCTGGGTTTGTTACAGCCAGCCTGAACGCTTGAAGCTGGCCCACAAACTTGTACACCCCACCGCAATAAACCCCAGCACCGCAAAATAGCCGTAGTGCCACTGCAGCTCCGGCATGTTCTGGAAGTTCATCCCGTAAATCCCGGCCACCGCCGTCGGGAACGCCAGAATCGCTGCCCACGCGGCAAACTTGCGTTGCACCACGCTTTGGCGCGAGGCTTCCAGCAACACCCCAATCTCGATGGTCTGGCTGGCGATATCCCGCAAGGTGGTCAGGTCTTCCATCTGCCGGGTGACGTGAATCTGCACATCGCGAAAGTACGGACGCATGTTCTTGTCGATAAACGGGAAGCTCAGTTTCTGCAATTCCTGACTGATCTCCACCATCGGTGCCACATAGCGCTTCAGTCGCAGCACATCGCGGCGCAGGCCGTGGAGCTTCTGGATATCCGCTTCACTCAGGGAGTTGCACAACACGTTGCGCTCCAGCTCATCGACCTCGGCATGAATCGCCTCGCTCACCGGCTGGTAGTTCTCGGTAACAAAATCCAGCAGCGCATAGAGTACGAAATCTTCCCCATGCTCCAGCAACAGCGGTCGCGCCTCACAGCGCTGGCGCACATAGCCGTAGGATGCCGAGTGGCCGTTGCGGGCGGTGATGATGTAGCCGTTGCCGGCAAAGATATGGGTTTCGATAAACTCCAGCTTGCCGTTATCGCGCACCGGTGAGTAGGTCACGATAAACAGCGCGTCGCCGAAGGTTTCAAGCTTGGGCCGGCTGTGTTTTTCCAGGGCGTCTTCGATGGCCAGTTCGTGCAGGTTGAACTGGCGCTGCAGGTTGGCCAGTTCCAGTGCGCTGGGCTCTTCCAGGCCGATCCACACAAAGTGGTCAGGCTTGGCGGCCCACGCGGCGCCTTCGTCGAGGGTGATATCAGTGACTTTCTTTCCGGCGCTATAGACGGCGGCCGCAACAACTCTACCCATAGTGCTGATCGCTTCTTCTTGAATGGCAGATGACAACTGTCAGGCAGCTTAGCTGCCCTGCCCAATCAGAGTCAGCAAATTCGGCGGGGTTCAGCCGTGATTGCAGGCGTGGTTTGCAGCTCGCGGTCCATCGCCTCGATGCAGTCGCGCATTTGCTCGCGACAGGTCTGCATTAACAGCGGCATGTCATCCATCGTCAGCCCCTTCGTAGGAATCGGCGGCAACGAGCGAATCAGAATATCGCCACTGTTCCAGCTATTGAGCTTCATCTGCTTCACATAGGTGCTGACACACACCTGCACAATCGGCACGCCTGCGGCGATCGCCATCTGGAACGCGCCTTTCTTGAACGGCAGCAGGGTTTCACCGAAGTTGCGCGTGCCTTCCGGGAACACCCAGATCGAGGTGTCGGCATGCGCCAAGGTGTGGGTGGTGGTCAGCATCGAACGCCGCGCCTTGTGCGCATTGCCCCGGTCGATCAACACATTGCCCGCCAGCCAGAACAACTGTCCGAACAACGGCACCCACTTCAGGCTCTTCTTGCCGATACACACCGTGCGGTACGGCACCACGGTGCCGAACACAAACAGGTCGTAGTTGGATTGATGGTTGGCGATGATCACGCAACTGCTGGGCTTGTTACGCAGCGAGTCGACATCGGCCTTCACTCGCAGGCGCAATAGCCACATCGCCGGCACCGCATACAGGCGCGCGCAGTAACGGCTGTTGTCCGGATTGAACGGCCGACAGATCCCCAGCAGCACGCCCAGTACGCCCGCAATCATAAAATGCAGGCCCATCAACAACATGCGTAACAAAAAAAGCATCGACACGGCCCATCGGGACAAAAGGTGGCGCAGTGTACGGATGTGCACTGTATTCGGCAATTGCCCCTATAGAGTCAGGAGATAGGCGATGTTTAAGCGCATGTTTCAACATGCTGTGACAGACACTGTTTAGAGCGGTTGTAGGCAATCCGGAATTCTTTGTAAGAAAAAGCCCGACTCAAGGTCGGGCTTCGATTCAGCAGGCGTAGGTTTGATTAACCCAAGTGCCCCTGATCCTGAATGATCGCGTCATCCAGGGCTTCCAGCAGCGCCTTACGCACCTTCAGCTTGGTGTGCTTGTGGGCGTTCATATTGATCTTCTTCAACTGGCGAGCCGCTTCCAGTGCAGCTGCCTGCAACGCTTCCGGCGCGACCACCTTGTCCAGGAACCCGGCGCTCAACGCGTCCTGCGGGTTAAACATCTCGGCATTGATCACCGAACGGTGGAACGCCGACTTGCGCAGACGATCCCGCGCCAGCTCGATCCCGGCGTGGTGCATGGTCATGCCGATCATCACTTCATTCAGGCCAATGCTGAAAGGCCCGTCCACACCGATCCGGTAATCCGCCGACAACAACAGGAATGCCCCCTTGGCCACCGCGTGCCCGGGGCACGCCACGATCACCGGGAAGGGGTGCGACAACAGGCGGCGGGCGAGGGTGGAGCCCGACGTCACCAGGCTCACGGCTTCTTTAGGGCCGGCGGTCATCACCTTCAAATCATAGCCACCGGACAAAATCCCCGGCGTGCCCGTGATGATCACCACCGCCCGATCCTTCTCGGCCTGATCCAGCGCTTGATTAAACGCACTGACCACTGCCGGCGAAATGGCATTCACCTTGCCGTTGCTCAGGGTCAGGGTCGCGATACCGTCTTCGAGGTGGTAGGCAATCAACTCACTCATGACGCGATTCCTTGTAATGCTTGTAATAGAAGGACAGACGGCAGACGTTACCCACCGCGCCCGCCCTGGTAAAGCGCCATGACTGACTACCCAGTCAGACTTTTCCCCCATGCCCACCCGCAGGCGGCCTTCGGCAAGGCGCAGCAGCTACTATAGACAAGCGCCGCGAGTGCCCGAGAATGGCAGAATCGCCGTGGTGTGCGTGGCGCCGCAGAGGGCTGGAACGGCATAACCGCCTAAGCGCATGAAAATTCTGAAAAAAACCTTTGCCATCGGAAAAGCTTTCGACTACATTAGCGCGCCTCGACAGACTGAATCAGTTTGACGAGATACGGTGAAGTGTCCGAGTGGCTTAAGGAGCACGCCTGGAAAGTGTGTATACAAGAAATTGTATCGAGAGTTCGAATCTCTCCTTCACCGCCACATCTAAAAACGCCTGTAACTTCAACGAGTTACGGGCGTTTTGCATTCTGGGGTGTACTACTCAATTGTACTACTCATCGTCCCCCGCATTTCGTCGCGCCCGCTCAATCCCTCCGCTGTTCCGTTTCCCTTCGTTTCGCCCGCAAATACCCTCGATACTGCCGTTAGTCTGATTCTGAGTTCTTGCCTATCTAGCACCAAGCCTAGGAGCCCGATACCATCGGGCCATTACACGACGAGAGAATCATCATGAAAGCATGGATAGCGTTAGCGATTGCACTTGTTGGGATGTTGGGGAGTGGTGCTCAGGCTACGGGCCGCAAGTACGATGGGAACGAGTTACTGGGGCAATGTCAGCAGTACTTAAAATTAGCAGACTCAGAGCCAAACTATGATCGAATTGACGTTGGAATGTGTGCTGGCTTTGTGGAGGGAGTTAATAGTATGGTTTACTTCTACAGTGACATTCTGAAGAAAGATGATAAATATTGTATGCCTGATAGTGTGACGAATGGTCAGATGGTGCGCATCGTGGTGAAGTATTTAAAAGATAACCCGAAGTTATTGAATAAAAGTAACACAGCGTTGGTGTGGTCTGCATTTAAGGATGCTTACCCTTGCAAGTAATGGTTGGAGCTTAATGAATGGATATCTCATTAGCAGTTGATGTGGTGTTGTTGGTTTCAATTTTTATCGGAGGTTTGCTCATTAAAATTTATCTCCCCGGCTACATCGGAGAGAAAGCCAAAAACCTAGCGACTAAAGAAGATATAGCTGACATTACAAGCAAAATTGAACAAGTGAAGGTTGAGTACGCGAAACAGCTTGAGCTTTACAAATCTGATATTTGGCAGACACAACAGCGATACCTGCAAATGCATGAAGAAGCAAAGTTGAAAGTGGAGGTTTTCAAAAAGGCTGTGGTGGATGTGGCTAAAATTACTGACCTCATTAATATTTATCAACTCCACGCATCCAACAGCGAGATGAACGCTGCGATCGCAGAAATGGCCTTTGAGAAAGGGAATCAAGATGTCCAAAAGGTGAGCTGGGATATGCACCTTGAGCACAAGGGCAAGGCAGCAACGCTGTATTCTAACTTTAGAGGATTGATTGTTGAGTTGGGCGGGACGTTTGCCCTGTTCTCAATCTATTTTGAACCGGCACTAAACGAGTCTCTACATAGAATTATCATGATGACGCATGGTGCTGTCGAGCTTAAAATGCCTCCTGCTGAATTCCGCAAACGCTTAGAAGATGAGTACAGCAAGGGGCTGGACTTGAATGCAATTCGAGAGAATGTTGGGCGGCATTACGATACGCTCTACAGTGTCACGTCGATAACAGCAGAGGCTAATCGGTTCTTCCTGCTCATGAAGGACCACATCAAGCTGGAATCAAATGAGAAGCCCCCCCCTAGCAAGAGCTAAAACTTTCACAAAAAGTATACGGAACCTCAGCCCCCGCGCCGGGTGAGCAACTTCGATGTTGGCTGAATTCCTGGCCCGAAATATAGGTTGGAAAAACAGGTTTCGTGTGTGAGGTGCTTGATGGTGTGCGGCCATGCCAAATAGAAAACTGAGCAAATAGAAAAAAGTGTGGCCGTTGATGGACTTTCGAAAGTCGACGGGCTTGGGATAGAGATAAAATTTTTGAACTTTGCGTCGGGACGCATCATGGCGGCTGGCTCCTGAAAGAAATCGGGAGCACAGCATCAGATCATTAGGTCTCGGCTTGGAATGTGGACTTGATGGCGCGCTTACCTATCGACTGCACTAGGAGCACTTCTATTAGGCGGGGCTGCCGCTGCTGCTAGCGTGTCCTGCGGGGGCGTTGTGTGCTGCTGGCGGTGGAGCTGTCGCCACTGGCACCGCTGCGACTGCTGCTGGTGCTGCTTCTAGGAGTATTTGCACTTTCATATACTTGGTACTTCCTATTGAGAAGGGTTAGAGAATTAGTTAAGTCGATAACTGGAAAATGAAAAAGGACCGAACAAATGTCGTTCATGAATTTGAAAGAGCAGAATCAGCAAAACCAAATACAAAAACAGTTGATTTAAGTGTTCAATACAACTATTACGATATTGACATTTATTCTCATTTCATGAGAGAATACTTGTATTGGAGTGAACAGATCACGCCATCTTTCCAGTGCCCTCGAAAACACTGCGACTCCTCTAATGCAAACCTTGCCTCCTTCTCGGTTTGTAAAGTGGTCTGATCCTCCAACCAATCTCTCCTAAACAAAAACCCATACTCTTTAACGAGATATGGGTTTTTGTTTGTCTGTATTGAACACTAACAAACACTAAATAATCACATGCCGAGGTACATTTTATGGGTACAACCCATTGCATCGCCTGCAATAAAGAACTAATCAATCGACGTCCGCAAACGCTGACCTGTAACGCGGCTTGCCGTGCGAAAGCATGGAGACATTCCCGTATTACCAAACTGCCAGTGTCATTCATGCTTGATATTGAAAACTTCGCACTGGTTAAGAGTGCTGCTGATGCTGCTGGCGTAACAATTACCCAGTATGCACATGATCGCGTAATGTCCAATGAGGGTTCACAATGTTGATTCGATTGAATCCAGAAGCCGTAAAACAACTTGAAGCACTGATGCTTAGGACCGGTCGAACAAACCACCAACATTGCTTGCAGGTCATTTTGAGCACCGTCACGAACAATCTTCGACGTGCTGACGAAAAGAGAAAGTTGCATAACACCTAACCATCCATTCAATCAAAATACATTCCACCTACACAAGAGGATAGAAGTATCGCATAAAGGAATAAAAATGAATCCATACATCGTACTACACCGTGGTTCAAACCTGATTATCAACGTCACGACTGAAGCTGAGAAACCAACTGACACCACAATGCACAGATACATTCCTGCCAGTGACAAGTCTCTTCAACACCTGCTCTCAATGTCACGCCGTCTAAACTCCACACTCATTGACATCGGTGACTTGATGTCACGTTCTGGTTTCGTTGCCGACCAAGTTGGCAATGGGGAAACTGGTAAAGCTAAACCTGTATCTACCCGTTACGTTAATGAACGAGAATCAACTGTGCCGACCGATCGAGAATCAACTATCCGGCACTGGATAGAGAACAATCCAAACGCCAATCATCACGACCTGTCGGAAGTATTCTTTACCGGCACGTTGGTGGCAAAGGCGTATCTAAGCAGATGCCGATAGAAGCTCCTGTAGTGCGATTATAGGCGGGGTAATGTGTACCCCGGCCACCCTATGTCATGTCGTTTTAACACGTCTGTAATCCACGTTATATAAGGGCTGAACTTGCCAAATCGGTCATATGTCACGTGTCGTCCAATACAAACAAACAAACAAAAAGGACTATATAGCGATGAACACAGTTAATGAAATTACAACACCCATGCTGGAACGCCACCTTGCCGTTGCTCAGATAAAGCACTACTTCCATTTGCAACAATCTGCCATTGCCGTTAGCGACCATTGCGAATGCCGTCGTGTCACTACACAGCTTGACCGATTGGTTAACGAATATGGTGTCAGTGCTTTGCATGAAGCTATGGAGGGATTGCGATGAATACTAGTCTTAATCACTTTAGTCGTGGTATTGCAAAGGCGGCTGAACGACGACGTGCAATGCAACAACAAACAAAACAACATCTGGAACAAGTGGTAAAAGTACAGAGCGTTGATAGCGTTGCAGGTGATTCAAATACAATCACCATCGTTAACAATACCATCACTAAACTGAGTGATGAAGAATACAGAACAACCATCATCCAAAAGATGGTAAATCACATTAGACAGAAAAAGGAAAAAACAAAATGACTGACAAGATTAAGATTAGCGGCGTACCACCAAAATGGGATGATGCTGAGTTTGAAGTAAGGCTGCAGGGCTGGGTCAATGTGTACCGTGGCACAACCGAGTGCATGGAACATGTACGCTCTCCACTGCCTCATAACTTTCTTGAGCTGGTAGCTTCGAAAATAGCAGAGGGATACACCGTAGCTCGCAATCAAGGTGTTACACACGAATCACTCAATCATTCGTGCTGGATGATCAAGCCAGACGATAAGCAGCAGAAAGATATTGATGACATTCGAATTCGAGTTAAAGCTGAGTATGTTGAATTCCTGCAAGCTGAGCACACTCGATATCAAGACTTGCTACGTCAACAACTATTGCAAGTAGCTGAAGCGAAAGAACAAAAGAGGGTTGATGACGCTCGCAACAAACGAATTTCAGAGATAGACAAAGAAGTGCTAAATACATTTACTCCGTTGGTCATTCCCGGGTAACCGAGTGATCCAGTGCCGGACTAACACAGCGACACAAGCCAGAACCTCGTATAACGCGTTCTGAGAGCGTTTCCCAATGCAATCCTACCCAACATCGCCCCGACGCCCTACCAAGGCGTGCCGGGGCTTTTGCTTGCCTGTAGGAAAGGTGGTGACCGTTCCACTTTCCCAAACGAGAATGGTCACCAAATAGGAATGGGTCTTGACAACTGGAAAAATACCTGTATAATGGAGCTTAAGCGAACGAGTGATAACGAGTGAGCATAAGATCAAAAGCTTTATATTAAAGATCAAGAGCTTGTTATATTAGAAGATGTATATTATCTCGTATACGAGATAGTAGTTATATAAGAATAGCAAGAGAAAGAGAGATGTAAGACATCTCAAAAAATAAAGAGTATTATCTTTAAAGAATGACTATTCTATCGTATACGATAGGAAGTATATATTTAGAAGTATTATTTTCTGTCGTGTACGACAGGGAACAACTACCCTGTTTCACAGAAGACAAGTCAAAAGCGAGATGGCTATCGCTACTCATCTCTACTGAAAAGCACTTCACTTCGTTCAGCTTGCGGACACGTCTTTGTATATGGAGTTAACAAACTTCTCTAGAGCCATTCCTGATTGTCAATCAGATGTAGCACTCTCTGTGTAAACGTACACAGTAATACAACTGGAGAACATTCAGGGGAGAGAACGAAAGTGAAGCCAAACACCAGACATTCTCTCCTCACCGCTGAACGGTGATACAACATTCTCATCAATCATACTCTTGATGGTTCACCATCGTCATTTGATGATAGCTGTAACGCTCCATGGTCGCGCCTGAAAGGCTTTACGCTCAACTCAATACCAACCCAAGCCTACCGACCTCTGACTGCTCACACAGCGTCAGGGGCTTTTTGTGGATGATGATATTTTCCATTTAAGCATTCGTACAACATTCGGTTGTCATCAGGGTTGATCGTTATCAGGAACGTATCAGGATCACCACCACACCATCAAACTTGAATTTGCGCACCCATCTCCGCTACAGGTGGCATTCCATATAGGGGTGATGCCATTTTGCGTCAAGCACGTTTAATAATCCCTCCCCATTTCCGCACAGGTTGAATGCAATTCCATCAAATTCTGGAATATAACCGACAATAACCCAGCGAGAGATGATCGCCCATCACAAACCGGCTGTGATCGCCGCTATACGATGTTAGTGCCAACCATGACTTGGTAATGGCTGGTGTGTCGATCACGCCTCAGATGCCACTACACGCCGTCACACACTCGCTGAGTTATGATCGTCCAACACCCCCAAGGACGACAACCATACCAGACAACAACCACGCAAACATCGCTACCGCTGATGCCCTGACACTCCTACTTCACAACCAGCACGCGCTTGGTGCGGCAATCGAGGAACTCTCTTTGTGGGCGCGGTCAACAGGCTCAACCGCTACGCATGAAAACGCCGTTACCGCATTGGAAACTCTCGATGCGAACGCGTCAGCCATAACCATCGCTATCAACCGGCTGCGTCAAATTTGATCAAGCCCGGCTTCTAATTAACACAATAGCATTGTGTAAATAAGCCGACCCTTGAAAACTCTTGCTATAGCCTAATGGTTCATGCTCTAATTTACATATCAAGTGAAAGTCACGCGGAATGCAAATTAGATGAACATAGTAGAAGCAGTGAAGACAACCGGCGAAGCAGAGACAATCTCCCGCAAGCTTTCACTCAACGCCAAGGGCAATCCTCTTTATGCGGACATCTGGCGCTTCGGTGTGAACACTGCACTCCGTATCAGTGACTTGCTCAGCCTGACCTTCGACGATGTGAAAGGCGACATCCTGACGATCAAAGAGAGCAAGACCGGTAAGACCCGGTACATCGATTTGAATAGTTCCGCCAAGGCGATCATCGAACGTCGCAGGAAGGCACACCCAACGCACACGTTCCTATTTCAAGTGGATAGCAACCGGGCGAAGGAAAAGGCTGTCAGCCGCGTTGCAGTAGGCGCTGCATTCAAAGCCGTGGGTGATGAGATGAGTCTTCGACTAGGTACGCACTCAATGCGTAAAACCCGTGGGTGGTTGATGTACAACGGTGGTGTTTCAATTGAGATGATCTGCAAGACACTGAACCATTCCAGTCCAGCGGTAACAATGTCGTACATCGGTATCACTCGTGCAGAAGTGGCAGCCATGTACCATGAGTTTGTATTCTGATTTTAGCCAGAGCTTCTGTAAGCAACGATAAAGAATGAGTGCGTGCGTCACGCTCGTATTCAGCTAGCGCTTCATGCACGCGATTCTATGCAGGATCAGACGGCATCCCGACCACCTCAACGGATTCTACATTTGTTGGGCTGGGTGGTCTGCCATAAGAGCTAGGGCATTAAACACGTCAGACCTATACCCAGCACCGTCCAATTTAATAGTCTCAGAGCAAATCGGACAGGCTCTCAGGGATTTGGTGTTTGTTGGGCGAGGGTTGTCTACTGGAAAACTAGGTGGTTAAACCTTCGTGACCTATATACAAGGATAACCATCACCGGATTGCAGTAGCCTGAACATATGAGCTCGGCTTAAAATTGAGATTCAAAATACAGAGTTTGGGTATTTAGGTTTGAGACGCTTAGAGAAGCATCACAATCAGCACCAAAAATTTAAAGTTCCAAGCTCAATCAGAACTAAAGTCCATTTTTAGCCATCCTAAAATCTAGCAGATTCACTTTGTCTATTTTGCTTTCATGTATGACGATAGTAAGTTTTGCAGGATACTTGAAACGCATTTCACTAATCCTAAAAGTCCAAAGCATAATTTTAAGCAAGTCTTCATCACTAATATCTTTATGCTCCTTGATACGAGTAATGCCCGAACCAAACACGGGAACCGAAACACTTTTCTGAGCGTAAACCTGATTAATCTTATCCCAGAACTTAATAAGAAAGGCGAGATATTCAGGCATGGTAAGTACAGCCCTGTTACTATCATCAAACTTAGTAAATGCTGCCAAGATAAAGTCCTTGTAGACACACACCGTACCTATCTCGTACTTCTGTTTCTTGCCTGCACACCTATCCTCGTTGAGTTGCCCTATATCACCATTCTCGAACTGATATTTTTGGAAGTATTCTTCCAAGTCATTCAGCGTTTCCGGAAGATGCTCATTTATAAAAATCCCGTTTAGCGATTTGGACGATATGATTCTATCATCAACCTGAGTATCAAAATATTCATTAAAGGCAATAACTTTAAAGTCTTCCTCTTTAAACAAATCCCCCGCCTTCACAGTGACAGTGCTACCCTCAATATCGAGGTCGACTACCTTCAGACGATTTGCCGCGTACCAACTAACAACATAAAATATAAATAGTCCGAGCAAAAAAAGAAACCCTGCAGTATATTTGCATTGTTCTGGAATGCTCACAAATATCAACATTAGTGAAACAGTTGTGCTAATCCACGATACTTTATCCTTAAAGTCTATCCACAAACTTTTGTCAGTAAATTTTACCTTGGCCATTCGCCCCTCCACCAAAAGAAACAACATGCTCTGCAGAATCAGATCTTAAACCAAAAGTCTCCAGTTCCTGTTTTGCCTGAAATGGTGAATTCACTAAGCTCCAATGCATTCTTTATAAGATCTTTTTTCATTGGGACGTGCAACACCGGAACTTTAGCTTTCAATGATTTAAAAGTTGGAGTTTTATTCCATAGAGCTTTGATTTCAGATTTCAGCTCACCATTCGTTACTAAATCCGACTTTTCGCTATAGTCAGGATAAATCACAATAACAGGCAAACCCTGATTCTCGATACCATACTCAATTTCTTCCTTAACTGCCCTCGACTCAAATGTCTTGCCGCTTAGGATGAGAACGATATTCTTTGAAGCCTGCAAACGCTCACGCAATCGTGGCTTCAGTGTTGTTTCCCAGTTGCTACCATCTCGAACGCTATATGTTTTGGCATGCGAGTCGTTGAAAGGATAAGATGCATCCAACGACTTCCAAGCCTTTAACATATTGTAGTAATTAAAATCTCTTGTCGCATGCGCACCCAACGTGCTCGCGTTGAATGGTTCGGAAACGTAGAAGGCGCAGTAATTTCCATTTCTATATGCCACAAACATTCTCCCCTAAATAATATTTTATGCCGTCACCTTCCCCTCGCTCAAACCATCGGAAGCACTTCTGACTGACATTGATTAAGAATCGCTCGATCTCAAAGATCGGCGCGATGGCATATTAACATTACTGGCTGCGTCAATGGGTAAAAACATAAGCGCCGGTCAAGTTTCACCCCTAGCATGATCGCCGCAGGCAAACGTCGTTCGTAATCTCTGTCGCTCCGTCTCCCGTGGATACAAGTCACTCAGCGTCCAAAGTAGGCGCTCATGCTCAAGCTTCAACGCTTCCAACGGAGATGCTGAAGCTCAAGCCAAGATTGCGCGTCGTGATGCTGGACGTGCGAAGGCTTGGGCCATCGGTAACGGTGCTGCTATGAAGGCGAAAGTAGGCAATGCAAAAAAAACGTGCGAAGTCATTGGAGGTGGAATTGAAAGCTGGCCTCTATGATTTTCAACCAACATTTGCGGCCATTGCAAAATGCTTGAACGCCAAAGGTATTAGAACCGCACGCGGGAAAGAATTCGCTCCAATGACAGTGAAACGTATGATGGAGCGCCTTAGCCTCACTCTTTCTGTAACGCCACCAGAGCAACAATAAAGCCGGGTAAGGTAGTGAGATTCGCGCTCGCTTCTCATACGCAGCCTCAGACAACGCCCGGTGTCACCATTCAGAATTTCAGCATTGTCTGACAGGGGGGGGGGCTTTCAGAAAGCTATGTGGTTAAACTCATCAGACCAATCTATATAATTTCTAGAAGCCAGAATATTGCATGGATTCGCCGAGTTTAAACCAACGTTATTGAGAGCATAATGGTTGCATTGATCACACTCGATGCTAACGCAAATACCATCACTTCAGCTATTGAACGCTTACGCTTTTAGCAGCCTACGCTCAGGGTGATAAACCAACAGGGGGTCTACCTGTCGAGCTTATCACTTACCTGAAATGAAATTAGCCTGCAAACTTCAAGCTTCTGCCTTTGCATTAATCACGAACCGACTCAAGCTAATTACACCGGAACCTCAGGAGCCTCAGGAACCCCAGAAGTCTCATCAACTCTCTCAATCTGATCGAAGTAGCCTTTAGGTATGGCTCGGAGCTTAAGCAACACACTACTACCATGCGGTGTAAGCTTCCACTTTGATATTTCACTATTATACTCAGTAAGACCGAGAGCTCTTAACTGAATCTTTATTGTCTGCTCATCACGCCAAACAACACTGAAATTCCTAAGGCTATCATGGCCTTTCAACTCCTCGTCACTTTCCATTTCGGTGCTGCCAATGTAGTCGGTTTCTACAATTTTATTAAGTCCTTCCTGATACTCATGATCACTTAAGCCGTCAAGCATAAGCGCACCTATGTCTTCAAAAATGTCGTTCCATGAGATCCTGATAACGCGAGTGAAATTCCAGACTTCGCCGTTCTCATCATCCGTATTAAACTCAAATGCCACAGGGAAAACTTCATCCCCTTGAGCCAATTCGCTCACTCCCTCTGGAACCTCAAATAGTGACTTATTGAGCTTCTCCTTTAGGTCATCTATTATTTTGCGAAGACGAAGCACTTCTTCAGCAGCAAGAGATGCAGCAGCCTTGTCAGCACGAACCCAGCCCGGCATCGGATGAGTCTTTATCAATCTTACCAAACTACGGCTTACGACTGAGCCAAGTTCTGCTGACGTTTCCCAATACTTGCACATTTTCTTTTGAGTCAAAGCACGGAGCTCTTCCAGTAATACCTTTGATTCAAAATTGTTTTCAGTTTTTGCTGCGGTTATATTCGCTGGTGTCTTGTGAAGGAATGCGATGATTGGTTTGCCAGTTTCTAGTGCGTACCGGTATTCCTGCTCGGTATAGCTTATACCCTGCGGGCCGATCGATCCATAGCGGCCTCCGATAATTATAATGTAATAGTCACACTCATCTATCACTCGCTTTATCAGGCTCCACTGATCTTCATCAGTCGCTGGAAATAGCTCCATTCCCGCTGGGATACAGTCCAGCTCAAGTAAAGCTTGTATTACTTCATGTCGCTCTTCGCGAAGGTCCTCATATGTGGAACTTACAAAAACTTGGTGGCGACGCTCTATGCTCATACTTGACTCGTCCATATAGTAGGGGTTAATAAAGTTTGGTGATTTGCTTTAAGTGTCCTGTGTCAGTGTTTGTTGCAAAAAACCTTATAATCCAAATAATATAGAGCACTCTAACTTTTCTCTAAAGTTAAGGGGTACCCAGAAACTCAGAGCCCATCGTCCTCGGATTGGGTTTTGGCCAGCGTCTGTGCATGAGGCCATGAGAAGGTGCTTTGTCACAAGTGCTGTCACCCCCTGTCACAAGTCATTGCCATATCGTTTCCCGCCTCGGTACGATTCCGCCACCTGATTCCTTGAAGAACAGTTAATCGGCGAACAGCGTTTCCCGACGCTCACCCATCGGATTTCAGAGCTAAGCGCACGAGAAGTCTCACCAGATTGCCGATTCTAAATTTCAGGGAGTTGTGGTGGCAGCGTCATAGGCTTGGAGAGTAAATGTCTCAAATGACCCATCGACAACAATATCCACGCCCGAGAACTTATCGACCTTATTGGTCCCGCCGATAAAAGCATACCCGTCACGCCACACAAATACTCCCTGCTCCTTAAGCGTCATTGCAATTTGCGTGGCCACCACGCCCCGCACAAAACGAGAATCGAACTGCATCCTTTGCAGGACATCCACCATCCCGTCCACCGGCGCTTCCTCACCTTTATAATAGGTGTAGGGCATGCTCACGAACTCTTCATTTGCGTCTACCACTCGGCTTCTCCTTAGCTTGAGTTAAGGGCGTAATGTAGCCCGAAAATTACGATAGCACAGAGCCATGGATGATTTAATAAAGCCATGAAAGGATGGTGCGCGCGTACGTGAATTCTGCTGAGCATTGTCCACACCGTTTTTCACAATTCACACAGGAACGCGTGGCAATCAAAATATCGTTGCGTCGTCACCAGACAGTTCTGTTTTCAGGGACGGGAGTTTGGAGATTGCTGCGAGTTTCTGAGCTGTACTCGCACCTTTCGAATACACGTCGTGGGTGACAGAGCCCGTTTCATGTCCAGCCATTTCTTTTGCCAATGCGTCTGGTACGTCAGCTCTGATCAACTCAGTAATTACGGTATGTCGGAAACTATGAAACACGTGGAGTTTGCTGAAGCCTGCGGCTGTCCGTAATCTACCAAACGCCTTGGATTTCGCGTGGGAGCGTTTGCCGTATTGGTCGTGTGAGCTGGTGGGGATCAGGAAGGTATCAGTAGTTTCTTCGCACAGGCGTTCAATGGTAGTGGCCAGGCTCGGATGGATTGGCAACACACGCTTGCTCGCCTTGCTCTTGCTCTTCGGAAAGTCGAAGCATCGGATGCCGTCAACAGTGATCACGCTGTCTTTGCTCAAACGACATAATTCTTCGATCCTGGCCCCTGTGTACCAGCCCAATACGATGAGGTCTGCAAGCGGTTTATCCCTATTGTTCAGTGCTGCTTGGTGCAGCTTGAGAGTATCAGCCCGCGTGTATATTTCCCTGTCTTTGCCTGCTGTCTCGGAGCCTCCCCCCTGTGGTAGGTCGTGGCCTATAAATGGGTTCACCTTGTCTTTGTATTCTTCACGCCAAGCTGCGTCATATTTCATCGCCCACTTCCAAAACGCAGTACCAGCCATGAGGTATTGCCCTAACGTAGCGGGGGCACGATTCAGAGACTTCAGCCATTCATCTACCGTATCGAAGTTGATAGGCCGTCCGTCTTGCTTGAGGAAGGCTGACAGTCGCTTCATCTTCTCCACTTGTTGATCGACGTGCTTTGCAGCACCCCCACGACTCTCCCTGAAGGCGCGATACGTCTTTAATCGGGATGGAGTGATAGGTGAGGAGGGTTTGTAACAGGTCGGCTCTGCTGTGATGGCCCTAGCTTCAGCGATTTCAGAAGAACTGAGACCGTGGCGATCTTGAGCTATTTGTACAGTCACGCGGCGGATCAGGGCAGCGGCAAATTGAACATTGTCCAAGTCAGAAGTGACTTCAGTATCAAAATCCAGTCGATTACGGACTGCCTGAACCAATCCTTTGGCTCCTCTGTCTTCAAGTGCCTGAAGGTCCACTAGGAACGATTGGATTTCAAGATCCAACTTTTCCTTTCGTGCCATGACCTCGTGTTCAGTACCTCCCGCAGGTTTTGATGGGTTTTTGATAGCTTCGAGCAGGTGAGAATCAACTAGGGTGTCAAATTTTAAACTCTGGTCAGCGATCTGCTGTCGCCACTGTTCTCGGGACTCCTTTCTGAAAGCTCTGGCTGCTTCAAACTTTGCCTTCCACTGGGTGAGATAGGGCAGGCGTGCGTCCATTGCTACCTTCCGTAGTCCCGTCTTCAATGACTGAATAAGTACCTTACAACCAATGGCTTTCTGCACATCTACAGGCACTGCCAGTCGCACGTACCAAGTGGATTCACCTTTCTTTTGAATCAGGTTGTCTGCCATCGGAGCGCCGTAAAATGGGGGGGTGGTACAGCGGATTGTACTACTCATTTGTACTACTATGCGCGCTGTAAGCCCCGTAATACGGGGTTTTCTGGTCGAAAGAGGTGTTAAATTCGAATCTCTCCTTCACCGCCAAATTCGATGTAAACAAAACCCCTGGTTTCGAGAGAAGCCAGGGGTTTTGTGGTTTCTGGGGTTTGAATAGGTGGTTGTGCCAGGGAAAATTAAGCCAATGGGTTTAGGAACACTGCGTAGCCATACGTCGCCCAATAACATCCAGCAAATCACAACCATCGCGCAATGGAATTGAACACAGCAGCGAAAAATCGCTAAGCACAACCGTATCGCTGCTGATTTCCGCACGCAGTGCCAGATTTTCAAGAACTTGAGTAACAGCACGAATTCGATACCCAGCAGCGTCCAGCAAAACGTCCAGCGGCGCAGTGGTATCTACAAAAAGGGCAGGTGTCTCGCAATCGTTGCTGGTGAGGGCCATGTATTGGTTCATGCGTGAATCTCCGTTTGCTTAAGGAGAGCTGCCACACATTCGTTACCAAACAAAAGGGTGGCAGCTGTACGCAGGTTGGCGAACCGGACAAATTGGAAAACCGGCAGACCCGAAGGTCTCCCACGCACAGCTACCATCGAGCAGCTTATTGCGCGTAGGGGCATCCCGCAAACTTAGCCGGGAGGCCTCTGCCAATTTGTAGTCGAGTCGCCAAACCCGGTCGCTATGAGAGCGACCGGCGAACTATATGCCCCACCTCACAAACCCGGCAGGGCATGCCTTCCGATTGATCTGTAGGAAATCACTCCGACTGACCAACTGCACGCCCTCAAGCCTGCACATACACCCAAGCCGTCAACCCCGAAGCCAACCCCACCGAAACCCGCTTATAGTCCGACACTTCATACGCATCCGCCGCCGCCAGTTCCTGCTCGGTAATCTGAAACACCATCCCTTCAACACTGTCCTCATTCCGCCCGCTCGGCGAAACAATCGGATGATGGGTCTTGCCACTGGCCGCCAACACCTCAGGATCGGTAATCTCCACCCAGCTTGTCGAATACCCCAGCATCGCATCCTGCTGACCCACCAACTCCCGCCCAAAGTTGGCCAGCTGCACTGCCTTGTCCTGCAACGTGCCGTAGGAAAACAACAGCACGGGAAATTCGGTCGAGCGTTCCATCTTTATTCCTTGAAAAAGTTAAGCCAGCAAATCTTCGTAAAACGCACCATAAGCCCCGCTCGGGTGCGCGATCTGTATCTCCAGAATCCACAGCCCTTCATTCGGATACTGGTCAAAATCCCCAAGATCACCGCCACGGTAAATCGCATGGGGAAAGTCGCTGACACGGTGCCCTTTGATGTCCAGGTTCAGCACCCAACCCATTTCCTTCGCTTGCTCTTCGGCAAAACGATACAGCTCCAGGCCGACGACTTTGTCGTTCCTCCAGCGCCGCTCAACCCGATCAAACAACTCTTTTGCCGCGCTCGCACACGCCTTCAGCTCGGGGTCGTTACCGGTGCTGAAGGTCGCCCCCGCATCACCTTCATGGCCTTGCCACACGGCGCCCATGTCGATGAAGTAGATGTCGTTTTCCCCCAGCACCGGGTCGCCGTCGGAGCGTTCCTTGAAGGTCTTGAGGGTGTTGGCGCCAAAGCGCACCAGCAGGGGGTGCCAGATGCGCTGCATGTCGAGGTCGGCGAGGACTTTTTTGCCGAGTTCGCGGGCTTCGGATTCGAGCATGCCGGGGCGGATGAGCCTGGACAGCGCTTCGATGGCGCGCCAGGTCATGGCCTGTGCGTAGCGCATTGACTCGATGCTGTAGGCGACGCCCACAGCTTCCTTGGATGATTGTGCGGTCACCGGCTTTTCCTCGGCTTTATAGTGTCAGGCGTTATGCGTTTTACTATATAGCGAGTAGGTGTAGGACCCCAAGCGGATATGCCGGAATATGCCGATGTTTTCTGACGCGAGGGGGCTGGTGAATATAAGTGAGTCTAGGAGGAGGGGGGGGTATCAGATGGTCAGTAGAAGATTCCCGCAAGATTGCCCTTTTCTACGAATTCACGCGGCTCGCGTAAAATTTGCTCCAGAATTGAGAGTCTCGAGCTGCCTTCTTCGCGTAGAAGGGTACCGACGAGTAGGCCTCTTTTAAGCGTCGCGAGCCCTGCGCCCGCCTTTCGGCTTCCTGGATGCTCAAAGCTCCACTTTGCCAGATTTCCATCCAGAAGCTGTCGGCCCGCAGTGTCTCGGAAGGTTTTGTTTGCGAAGTCGTAATAAGCATTTCGTACCTCCGGCACGTTGCGAGCGATGGCGAGTTTTATAGTCGGTTTGGTTTGGTGATAGCTATCAGCGAAATACGACGATACGTGACGTCGTATTTCTGCTTTCGAGGGGCGATGAAAATCCAGCTCTCAAATATGCAACCACGCCATCCCACCCAACACCACACTCATGCCACCGGCGGTATAGGCCATGCGTTTCAACCACTCCTTCCTTGTCAGCAAGGTAATCGCCGCCATCGAAATCGCGATCTGAATCGCGGTCATCGCCTGCGCCCAGCGGTGATGCTGATGCAGCGCCTGTTCTGACTTTTCATCCCATTCCTTCGACGTGGCCTCGAGCTTTTCGGCTTGTTTGCGCACGTCTTCCTTCTGGGTTTTATAACGCTCGATCTCGTCGGTGTAGTGCTTGGCGTCAACACCCGGAATATGCGTTGCCAGCTCCGCAAGGTTCTGCCGGCTGGATTTGGCCTGGTAGTAGTTCCACTGGTTGGCGGCTTCGGTCTTGAAGATGGCGGCGTTGTTTTTGTCCATCGCCGCTTCGCTTTCGGTGGAGCCGGCCTGGTAGCTGAGCATGGCGCCGACGGTGGCCATGATGGCGGTCATCACGGCGATGCGGCTGGCGAAATTGTCTCCGCTGCGGTGGGCATGTTCGGTGGCGTGTTCGACGTGTTTTTCGTGGGGGCTGGGGACTTCGAAGGCTTCGGACATGGGGGCGTCTATGAAGGGTTTGAGGGACTCTGATTCTTCACCAGCGAAGCTGTCTCAATCCTGTACGTAATGCTGCAAACCGGCCACCAGGGCGTCAAAGGTGACGCGGCAGCGCGGGCTGTTGCGCAGGTCTTCGTGCATGGTGACCCAGGTGTCCAGTTGCAGGGCAAATGCGTCCGGCAGCACTCGGCTCAGGCGGGCGTCTTGCCGGGCCAGTTTGACCTGGCAGCCACCGATGCCGGCGCCGGCGCGGATCAGGGCCAGTTGTGCGAGGTCGCTGTCGCTGCTGAGGGAAAAGGCGCTGCGCTCGAAGCCTTTGACGGCCAGGCTGCGGATGAAGGCGCTTTCCTGGTCGTAGCCGATGACTGAATGAGCTGAGAGATCATTCAGGCTCTGGGGGATGCCATGTTGTTGCAGGTAGTCGTTGCGCGCATGCAGGCCGACTTCAATAACGCCGATCCTTTTCGCCAGAAGTTGTTCCTGGCTGGGTCGGACCATTCGCACAGCGATGTCTGCCTCCAGTTGCAGCAGGTCCAGCAGGCGATTGCTCAGCACCAGTTCGACCTTGAGGTGCGGGTGCTGTTGGCGCAGGCGGGTGATGATCGGCGGCAGGACTTCCACGCCGATCACTTCGCTGGCAGACACTCGTACCACGCCGCGCACTTCGGGGCCTTTGGGCGACGCGGCGCGCTCGAGTGCGGCGGCG
>NZ_JACARK010000877.1:0-6807 GCF_013386655.1 Pseudomonas sp. K5002
CCCGGCGCCTGGGCCGACGAATACGCCGGCCCCTGCGGGAACTGCGCGGCTACCGGCGCTTCAGGGCGCTGGTAGTCCGGGATCAGCGAGCAGCCACTGAGCACGAATGCCGTGACAGCTAAGGAAAGTAGCGACTTGCTCATTGGCCAGCCTCTTTAGGAGTTTGCTTGGGTTCAGTCTTTTTACGCTCGCCAGCGGAGGACACGGTTGCGAAGAACAGGGGTACCCAGAAGATCGCGAGGACCGTGGCGGTGATCATACCGCCAATTACGCCCGTACCGATGGCGTGCTGGCTACCTGAGCCGGCACCGGTGGAAATTGCCAGGGGCAGTACGCCGAGCATGAACGCCATGGACGTCATGATGATCGGTCGCAGACGCATGCGGGATGCCTCGATGGCCGACTCGACAATGCCTTTGCCCTGCTCGTGGAGCTCCTTGGCGAACTCCACGATCAGGATGGCGTTTTTCGCTGCCAGGCCCACCGTCACCAACAGGCCCACCTGGAAGAACACGTCGTTGGACAGTCCCCGCAGGCTGGTGGCGATCAACGCACCGATCACACCCAGCGGTACAACCAGAATCACCGCAATCGGGATCGACCAGCTTTCGTACAGTGCCGCGAGGCAGAGGAACACCACCAGCAGCGACAGGGCGTACAGCGCAGGTGCCTGGGAGCCGGACAGACGTTCTTCGTACGACAGGCCGGTCCAGGAGTAACCAACGCCAGCCGGCAGGTCCTTGGCAATGCGTTCGACTTCCGCCATCGCATCACCGGTACTGTAGCCAGGTGCCGGGGTACCGAGGATTTCCATCGCCGCTACACCGTTATAGCGCGAGAGTTTCGGCGAACCGAAGATCCACTTGCCCGAAGAGATGGCCGACAGCGGCACCATCTTCCCGGACGTGCTGCGCACGTACCATTTGCTCAGGTCTTCCGGAGACATCCGGCTGGCGGCGTCACCCTGTACATACACCTTCTTCACACGACCACGGTCGATGAAGTCGTTGATGTAGCTGCCACCCAAGGCGATTGCCAGGGTCTGCTGGATGTCTGCCAGGCTGATGCCCTGGGCACTGGCCTTCTCGTCGTCAACGGTCAGCTCGTACTGCGGCTCATCGTTCACGCCGTTGGGGCGCACGCCCGCCAGGATCTTGCTTTGTGCCGCGGCACCCAGGAACTGGTTACGCGCATCCATCAGCTTCTGGTGGCCGACGCCGCCCTGGTCTTGCAGGAACACGTCGAAACCGGTGGCGTTACCCAGTTCGAGTACCGACGGTGGCACCACGGCAAATACCATGGCGTCCTTGAAGGCCCCGAAGAAGTAACCCTGGGCACGCTTGGCAACCTCAAATACCGACTGGCTCGAGTCACGCTCGTCCCACGGCTTGAGCATCACGAACGCGAGGCCCGAGCTCTGGCCACGACCGGCGAAGTTGAAGCCGTTCACGGTAAACACCGATTTGACAGCCTTGCCTTCGCCTGGCTCGCCTTCCTTGTCGTTCAACAGGTAGGCGCGCATATCGTCGATGACTTTCTGCGTACGTTCAGCCGAAGAACCCACCGGCGTTTGTACCTGGGCAAAGATCACGCCCTGGTCTTCCTCTGGGAGGAACGCGCTTGGAATGCGGGTGAACATCCAGATCATGCCGGCAAGGATCAGGGCATAGACCACGAATGCCGGGAACTTGTGCTTGATCATGTTGCCGACGCCGCGCTCGTAGCTCAGTACGCCACGGTCGAAGGTACGGTTGAACCAGCCGAAGAAGCCGCGCTTGGGTTGGCCGTGTTTTTCCGGGTCAATCGGCTTGAGCATGGTGGCGCACAAGGCCGGGGTGAAGACCAGGGCAACCAGTACCGACAGCGCCATCGCCGAAACGATAGTGATGGAGAACTGGCGGTAGATCACACCGGTGGAACCACCGAAGAACGCCATTGGCAGCAATACCGCCGACAGCACCAGGGCGATACCCACCAGGGCGCCCTGGATCTGGCCCATGGACTTGACCGTCGCCTCCTTGGGCGACAAGTGCTCCTCGGCCATTACCCGCTCGACGTTCTCCACCACAACGATGGCATCGTCCACCAGCAAGCCGATGGCCAGGATCATGCCGAACATGGTCAGGGTGTTGATGGTGAAGCCGAACGCAGCGAGGATCCCGAAGGTACCCAGCAATACCACCGGTACGGTCATGGTGGTGATGATGGTGGCGCGGAAGTTCTGCAGGAACAGGAACATCACCAGGAACACCAGCACGATCGCTTCGATCAGGGTGTGAACCACACCGGAGATCGATTCGGTCACAACCGGCGTGGTGTCATACGGCACCACAGCCTTCATGCCAGGCGGGAAGAACGGTTCGAGGGACGCAACCGTTTCGCGAATCGCCTTGGCGGTGTCCAGTGCGTTGGCACCGGCTGCCAGCTTGATCGCCATACCGGAAGCCGGCTTGCCGTTGAACTGTGCGCTGATGCTGTAGTTCTGGCCGCCCAGTTCGATACGCGAAACGTCACCCAGGCGAACCTGGGAACCGTCGGTATTGACCTTCATCAGGATATTGCCGAACGCTTCAGTGGTTTGCAGACGCGTCTTGCCGATGATGGTGGCGTTCAACTGAGTGCCGGGCAGGGCAGGCAGGCCGCCGAGTTGGCCGGTGGCCACCTGGACGTTCTGCGCCTGGATGGCGTTGCTGACATCCACGGGCGTCAGCTGGTAGTTGTTCAGCTTGGCAGGGTCGAGCCAGATACGCATGGCGTACTGGGAACCGAACACCTGGAAGTCGCCCACACCGGCGGTCCGGGAAATCGGGTCCTGGATGTTGGAAACGATGTAGTTGGAAAGGTCATCCTTGGTCATGCTGCCGTCTTCCGACACCAGACCGATCACCATCAGGAAGTTCTTCACCGACTTGGTAACGCGGATACCCTGCTGCTGTACTTCTTGTGGCAGCAGCGGGGTCGCCAGGTTGAGCTTGTTCTGTACCTGAACCTGGGCGATGTCCGGGTTGGTACCCTGGTTGAACGTCGCGGTGATGGTCATGCTGCCGTCGGAGTTACTGTCCGAGGCGACATAACGCAGGTTGTCGATACCGTTGAGCTGTTGTTCGATGACCTGCACCACGGTGTCCTGCACGGTTTGTGCAGACGCGCCCGGGTAGGTCACCTGGATATCAATGGCGGTTGGCGCGATGGCCGGGTACTGGTTGATGGGCAACTTCAGGATCGACAGTGCCCCGACCAGCATGATCACCAGGGCAATTACCCAGGCGAAAATGGGACGGTCGATAAAAAATTTCGACATGAATTACTCCCCTTGACCAGCAGCGGCAGCAGGAGCAGCAGCGGAACCGGCGGGTTTGGCGTTATCAGCGTCCTTGACCTTGACTTCGATGCCCGGCTTGATGAATTGCAGGCCTTCGGTGATCACACGGTCACCGGCGTTCAGGCCTTTTTCCACCAGCCAGTAGGCGCCGGTAGTGCGGTTGGCCACCAGTACACGTTGCTCGACCTTGTTGTCCTTGTTCACCACCAGCGCGGTCGGGATGCCCTTCAGGTCGCGGGTCACGCCTTGCTGTGGTGCCAGGATGGCCTTGCTGTTCACACCGGCTTGCAACTGCGCGTGGACGAACATGCCCGGCAGCAGGGTGTGGTCAGGGTTCGGGAACACGGCCCGCAGGGTCACGGAACCGGTGGTTTCGTCGACCGAGACTTCGGAGAATTCCAGCTTGCCTTCCACGCCGTAGGCGGTGCCGTCTTCCAGGGTCAGCTTGACCTTGGCCGCGTTTTCGCCGGCTTTTTCCAGTTGGCCGCTTTCCAGGTCGCGACGCAGTTTCAGCATCTCGGCGGAGGACTGCGTGACGTCGACGTAGATCGGGTCCAGTTGCTGGATCACTGCCATGGCGTCGGTCTGGCCGTTGCTGACCAGCGCACCTTCGGTGACCGAAGAGCGACCGATACGCCCGGAGATCGGGGCAAACACCTTGGTGTAGCGCACGTTGATCTGGGCCGTTTGCACGTTGGCTTCAGAGGTCATGCGGTTGGACACGGCGGTGTCGTATTCCTGGCGGCTGACGGCCTGCTCATCGACCAACTGCTTGTAGCGATCGGCAATCGACTTGGTCTGGGCGAGGTTGGCCTGGGCGCTTTTCAGCGAGGCGTCATACACCGACGGATCGATCTGATAGAGCTGCTGGCCTTCCTTGACGTCGCCCCCTTCCTTGAACAGACGCTTGAGAATGATGCCGTTGACCTGAGGGCGAACCTCGGCAATGCGGTAGGCCGTGGTGCGGCCTGGCAGCTCGGATGTCAGGGTAAAGGCTTGAGGTTGAATAGTGACCACGCCGACCTGAGGGGTTTGAGCGGGCGGAGCCGCTTCTTCCTTTTTACATCCGCTGAGCAGCGATGCCAGGGCGACGGCAGTAACCAGGGCGGTAACAGCTGGCTTAAGTTGCATGAAGATCCTCGGGTCAGGCGCGCAGAGTGCGCACAAGAAGTGTGGAAGGGTAAAAAACAGGCACTGAGTGGATAAGTAGCTTGCTACGCAATATACTTACGTTCATGGTTGTTTGTAAACTCTTGACAGGCTTCGCGGAATGTTGACAAAGCAGCGTCCAAAGCCTCGATTCTAGTACGTTCGGCGCCCTTGACGGCGTCGTCCCACAATTATTCAGATGGTCGTTAGCAGCGGTTGAGTCTGCGTTACCGATCACCCCAAGTCTCCTGATTGAGGTTTTACTGCCATGGTTCGTCGTACCAAAGAGGAAGCTCAGGAAACGCGCAGCCAGATTCTTGAAGCGGCCGAGCAGGCCTTCTACGAGCGCGGGGTTGCGCGTACCACGCTGGCGGATATTGCCGCGCTGGCAGGCGTGACACGTGGTGCCATCTACTGGCATTTCAGCAACAAGGCCGACCTGGTGCAGGCGATGCTCGATACGCTGCACGAGCCGCTGGATGAATTGGCCAGGGCCAGTGAGAGCGAGGACGAGGTCGATCCGCTGGGTTGCATGCGCAAGCTGCTGATTCATCTGTTCCATCAAGTGGCCCTGGACCCGAAGACCCGGCGCATCAATGAGATTTTGTTTCATAAGTGCGAATTCACCGATGAAATGTGTGATCTGCGCCGTCAGCGCCAGACCGCCAGCCTCGAATGCAACCTGCGCATCGGGCTGACCTTGCGTAACGCGGTCCATCGCGGGCAGCTTCCGGAGAATCTCGACACCGTACGTGCCGCGGTGTGCATGCACGCCTATATCGACGGAATTCTCGGCCAGTGGCTGCTGGTGCCCGACAGTTTCCAGTTGGCCCAGGACGCAGAGCGCTGGGTCGATATCGCGTTGGACATGCTGCGCTTGAGCCCTGGCCTGCGCAATTAAGACAAAATGCGTAATTGCGACCAGTTGTGTCAACAATAAACACCGGGGCTGGTCAATCAGGCTTTTCCCTGATTTTGTGGGGTGACGTTATATACGGGCTGGCGGGCGGTTGATAGGTAGTTGGCTAAGTATTTTGTAGCAATATTGTTGCAAGGCTGTGAAGGAATGTTTCCTGCGGCCCATAAAAAAGCCCCGGCTCTCGCAAGTCGGGGCTTTTTCGTTTCAGCAGATCAGAGTGCCAGGGTCGGGTAGTCGATGTAGCCGACCGGGCCTTTGGCGTAGAAAGTCTCTGGATGTGCTTCGTTCAGCGGTGCATCGGCCTTCAGGCGAGCCGGCAGGTCCGGGTTGGCGATGAACGGCACGCCGAATGCCACGGCGTCAGCCTTGCCCGAAGCCAGCCACGCGTTGGCGCTGTCCTTGGTGAAGCGTTCGTTGGCGATGTACGGGCCACCGAAGGCGGCTTTCAGTTGTGGGCCGAGGCTGTCGCCCGCTTCCTTTTCACGGGAGCAGATGAACGCGATGCCACGCTTGCCCAGCTCTTTGGCGACGTAGGTGAAGGTTTCCGACAGGTTGGCGTCGCCCATGTCGTGTGCGTCGGCGCGTGGTGCCAGGTGCACACCGACGCGACCGGCGCCCCAGACTTCAATCACGGCGTCAGTGACTTCGAGCAGCAAGCGTGCGCGGTTTTCCAGGGAGCCGCCGTAGTTGTCGGTGCGCTGGTTGGTGCTGCTTTGCAGGAACTGGTCGAGCAGGTAGCCGTTCGCACCGTGGACTTCCACGCCGTCAAAACCGGCGGCCTTGGCATTCTCGGCACCTACGCGGTAGGCGTCGACGATATCGGCGATTTCAGCGACTTCCAGGGCGCGCGGGGTAGGGTAGTCGGCCAGTGGACGCACCAGGCTGACGTGGCCCTTGGCTGCGATGGCGCTTGGGGCAACCGGTGCTTCGCCGTCCAGGTACGACTCGTGGGAGATCCGGCCCACGTGCCACAGTTGCAGGAAGATCTTGCCGCCTGCACCGTGCACGGCCTTGGTCACATTGGCCCAGCCGCGAACCTGGTCGTTGGACCAGATGCCCGGGGTGTCCGGGTAACCCACGCCCATTGGCGTTACGGAGGTGGCTTCGCTGAGGATCAGCCCGGCGGAAGCGCGTTGGACGTAGTACTCAGCCATCAGCGCATTGGGCACGCGACCGGCGTCGGCACGGCAGCGGGTCAGCGGCGCCATGATGATGCGGTTCGACAGTTCCAGGTCGCCCAGTTTGATCGGATCGAAAATAGTCGTCATGGGATAACACCCTTCTCTTTAGTTGATCAGTTAGTCGCGGGGGCCAGGTCGGCATCGCCGGTCTGACGGAAAGTAATCAGGGTCACCAGCAGCGCGAGCACGGCCAGTGCAGCAGCGGCCAGGGGCACGCTGGTCAGGCCGAAGCCGTG
>NZ_JACARK010000878.1:0-2577 GCF_013386655.1 Pseudomonas sp. K5002
CAGCCGGCAATCTGACGTGTGTCGCAGGGTTTGGCTCCAAGGCGTGGGACGCGCTGTTCGGGGGGCCGCGGCCAGCAGCGTTGCACCCGTTCAAGGAAGTGGGCGTGGGCGGGGGCCGGGCGCCGCGCCCCCCCCGGGGCTATACAGCAGCACAATAGTGCCGAGCAGATGGGCCCGTGTTTGGAATTTGCCACCCCCGTGATTGCGGCGCGGGGGGGTGCGGTGACGGNNCGTGGCCGGGCGCCTGGCGCCGGCCACGCCGGGGGATATCCTGCTGCACATTCGTGCCGAGCAGATGGACCTGTGTTTCGAATTGGCCACCCAGTTGATGGCGGCGCTGGGGGATGCGGTGACGGTGGTGGACGAGGTCCAGGGTTTCCGCTATTTCGACATGCGCAGCATCATCGGTTTTGTCGACGGCACCGAGAACCCGGTCGGGCGCAAGGCGGTGGGTTTCACCATCGTCGGTGATGAGGATCCGGCGTTCAGCGGCGGCAGCTATGTAATGGTGCAGAAGTACCTGCACAACATGCAGGCCTGGAATGAATTGTCGGTGGAGGCGCAGGAGCGGGTGATCGGGCGCACCAAGCTGTCGGACATCGAGCTCGACGATGCGACCAAGCCGAGCAATTCCCACAGTGCATTGACCACCATCACCAAGGACGGCGAGGAAGTGAAGATCCTGCGGGACAACATGCCCTTTGGCCGGCCGGGCGCGGGGGAATTCGGGACGTACTTTATCGGCTACGCGCGCTCGCCAGAGCCTTTGGAGTTGATGCTGGAGAACATGTTTGTCGGCCGACCGGTCGGCAACTATGACCGCCTGCTGGACTTCAGCACGGCGGTCACCGGCGGCCTGTTCTTCATACCGTCTGCGGATTTGCTCGAAGAACTGGCCGACCGCGCGCCTTAGGCCAACAACCCGGTGCTCACCGCCACAATCAGGAACACCCCCAGCACCGCGCGGTAGATCACGAACGGCCAGGTGGAGAATCGCTCCAGGAACTTCATCAGGCCCCAGATCGCGAAGAACGCCGACACACTGGCGACCACCAGCCCGAAGATCAGGTGCGGCCAGGCGTGGGCGGGCAGGTCGGCGTGGAACAATACCCACAGCTCTTTCAGCCCCGCGAGGGCGATCGCCGGCAAGCCCAGCAGGAACGAAAACCGCGCCGCTTCTTCACGCTTGAAGTTGAGGAACAGTGCGGCGGTCAGGGTCGAACCCGAGCGGGAAACCCCTGGAATCAGCGCGCCGATCTGCGCAATGCCGACAATCAGCGCATCCCGCAGGCGCATTTCGCCCACCGTGCGCTTATGCCTTGCGCTGAGTTCAGCCGCCGCCAGCAGCACCGCCATCACCAGGCAGGAAATCCCGATCACCATCAGCCCGCGCAGCGGCGAGTTGCAGGAGTTGAGGGTCGACGACAAGGCTATCCCGGCAATCCCGATCGGAATCGTCGCCAGCACAATGGCCACCGCCAGCTTGAACCACTGGTTGTTGTAGTCACCCTGGCGCACCGCAGTGATGCTGCCGACCGTGACCTGGCGTACATCCTTCCAGAAGTAACTGACCACTGCTGCCAGTGCGGCCAACTGCATGGCTGCGGAAAACGCCGAGCCGGGATCCGGCCAGCCGAGCAGGGCGGGCACGATGCGCATGTGGGCGGTGGAAGACACGGGCAACAATTCGGTGATGCCCTGAATGATGCCCAGGATGCCTATTTGCAGGTAATCCAGGGACGCAAAGCCGACATCGAGGCCGCTGGTGCAGACGTTTGTCAAAGTACTTATCCTGAAAGCAAGGGGAGGGAAGTGACGCGGAGTTTAGTCTAACTTTGTAACGATTTTGTCGTTGACACGAGAAAAGCGCGATCGGTTCAGCAAGCAGAAAGCTTGGCCGGTGTATTGGCATTGCAGGTGGCTTTGTTGACAATGGCGGCCTGTTTTTTTGCCGAGATGCCCATGCCTGCAATCCCCGATACCACCGTCGAACTGATCGAGACCGGCCCGGAACACGCCACGTTGATCGCCAACCTTTACCAGTTCTACGCCTACGAGTCCTCGGACTGGGAACAGGAAGATGTCGAGGTGGACGGTCGCTTCTACATCCATGAGGAGCACCTGGCCCGCTACTGGGAAGACCCGCAGTGGAGTGCCAACCTGCTGCTGGTCGACGGCTTCATCGCCGGCTTCCTGCTGATCGAAGGCAGCGAGTTGCCGGGGATCGATGCGCTGGAACTGGCGGACCTGTTCATCCTCAAACGCTACCGCCGCAAGGGCATTGGCCGCGCCATCGCCACTCAGGTGTTGAGCAGCGGCGAGGCGAACTGGCTGGTGCGTTTCTATGATCAGGATGAAGTGAGCCAGGCGTTCTGGCGCACGGTGTTGGATAACCTGCCGCGTCCGGTGCAGGCCATCGAGCTGGACGATGAGCCGAACCTGCTGAGTTTCCTGGTGACGCGCGCAGCGTTGCACTGAACCATCAACTGAAAGCGGCGCCAGCCCCTGCACTGAACAATGCCGCCTGCATCGCCTGTGGCGGCTGGCCGAACGCCCGCAGGAACGCCTGGCGCATGC